>JAGVBL010000044.1 GCA_020059785.1 Ignavibacteriales bacterium
ATTTACATTGTAAGAGATCTCGGTTATTCCGGTGCTGTATTTGGATTTTTATCGGCAATAAATACCGTAATTATAATTTTTGTTGAAGTACCTCTTAACAATGCAATGGCGCACTGGGATGATAGAAAAGCTCTGGCTCTTGGTGCAATATTATGTGGAATCGGTTTTGGTCTTATGGCTCTGTGGGAAAACATTTATTTCATTGCATTAACTATCGTTATCTGGACTTTTGGAGAAATGATTTTCTTTCCGGCAAGTACGTCCTTCACATCAGCATTATCTCCAGAAAACAGACGCGGTGAATATATGGGCTATTTCCAGATGACATTCAGTCTAGCTCTTATGATTGGTCCATGGCTTGGTACGGAAATATTAGACCTGTTCGGTTCAAAAATACTTTGGATAGGAACATTTGTTTTCAGTACAATCTCAGCCATGTTATTTTTCTTTTTCAAAGAGAAAAGAATTCCCTCTGGTATAAAATGAACTGAGTATATCTTCTTTCAAGAAAAAGTTGTTTCATAAAAAGCTGCTTTCAATTATATTAATGCGTCCATTCCTCAAACTAAATATCATATAACAAAAATCAGAAAGGAATTCTAAATGAAAAAACTTCTCATTACTGTATTTGTTCTTCTGCTTGGCTGTAATCTTCAGGCACAGGATCAGCAAGAACAAATGAAAGCTTGGATGGAGTACATGACTCCAGGTCCAATGCACCAGATGATGGCAAAAATGGCCGGAGAGTGGAAAACAGTTACAACTTTTGTGGACCCCGCATCAGGTAGTAAAATGAAATCTGAAGGGACTGCAACTTTTGAGCCGATTCTCGGTGGCAGATATATGAAATCGGTTCACTCCGGAGAAATGATGGGTATGCCGTTCGAGGGATTGGGACTGGATGCTTATGATAATGGTAATAAAGAATTTGTGAGTATCTGGGTAGATAATATGGGAACAGGTATTATAGTTATGAAAGGTAAACTTGATGAGAAATCAGGTTCCCTTGTCTTTACGGGAGAAGGATATGATGCTGCAACTGGTAAGAATATGAAATACCGCTCCATATCTAAATGGATTGATGACAATAAAACGGTTTTTGAAATGTATGGCGAAGTAAATGGTAAGGAAGAAAAAATGTTTACTATGGAATACTTAAGAAAGTAAAAAACATAATTATAGCCCGGGATGCAATCGGTTCCGGGCTTTTTAGATTTTTCGGAAGCTGAATATCCACCACAAATTCTAAGTAAAATCCTTTCGTATAAAATTCATTCTGCTAATCTTGGAAGCCCGAATTAGGTTCGATATATTGCGTTATGAAAAATATACATCCATGTTATAGACAATTCAAATAATCCTTTTATAAGTGTTTTGAAATCATAAAATAAATAGAAAAAAACGTCATACTAAAAAATCATACGGAGAGATCATGCTTACAAAAGATTACATTGAATTAGAAGAGAAGTACGGAGCCCATAATTATCATCCGCTTCCAGTTGTATTATCTAAAGGAGAAGGTGTTTATCTGTGGGATGTTGAAGGTAAAAGATATTACGATTTTCTTTCTGCTTACTCGGCAGTTAACCAGGGCCATTGCCATCCTAAAATTATTAACACAATGATTGAACAGGCAAAAACCTTAACTCTTACATCACGCGCTTTTTATAACAATTGTTTAGGACCATATGAAAAGTATATAACCGAATATTTCGGTTACGATAAAGTATTGCCGATGAACTCCGGTGCAGAAGCCGATGAAACCGCACTTAAACTTTGCCGCCGATGGGCTTACGATAAAAAAGGAATTCCCGAGAATGAAGCTAAGATTATAGTCTGCCTCGGAAATTTTCACGGTAGAACTATTACTGTTATATCAATGTCCAACGATCCCGATTCGTATAGAGGATTTGGGCCTTACACACCGGGATTTATTAAAATTCCTTATAACGATTTGAATGAACTTGATAAAGCTCTTAAGGATCCTAATGTAGCCGGATTTTTGGTAGAACCGATTCAAGGCGAAGCCGGCGTTGTTGTTCCCGATGAAGGATATCTTGCCAAAGCTTATAAAATGTGTAAAGAAAAAAATGTTCTCTTCATTGCCGATGAAGTTCAAACTGGTTTATGCAGAACCGGAAAATTATTAGCATGCGAACATGAAAAAGTAAGACCGGACATTGTAATACTTGGCAAAGCATTAAGCGGCGGAACAATGCCGATAAGCGCCGTTCTTGCAGATGATGATATTATGCTTGTAATTAAACCGGGCGAACACGGCTCAACGTTCGGCGGTAATCCGCTTGCATCTAAAGTTGCCGTTGCTGCTCTCGAAGTACTTAAAGAAGAAAAGCTTGATGAGAATGCAGAAAAACTTGGTAAATTATTCAGAGAAGAAGTTGGAAAGATAAAATCCGATATGATTGAACTTGTCCGCGGAAAAGGGCTGTTAAATGCAATTGTAATAAAACCGAAGAATGGAAAAGAAGCATGGGATGTTTGTTTGAAGATGAAAGAGAACGGATTGTTAGCCAAACCGACTCATCAGCATATAATCCGTTTTGCACCTCCGCTTGTAATTAATGAGGCGCAAATTAAAGAAGCTGTTGCAATAATTGAAAAGTCGATTAAAGAAATAGAGAACGATTAGAAGGTAGAAAAATTCCCCCTTCAATTACGAAGGGGGAAATTAATTTTGTCTATCAATCAAAATTCGCATTAATAAACGGAAGAACCTTTGCAATACCCTTATTGTTCTTTGCGATGTTAATTAATCCGATCTGAACACCGTGCAATTCATCAGCAAAGTTAAATAAACCAATTACCAATCCTCTTTGCGAATTAGCAACCTTGTTATATACTGCCGCAGAAAATCCTCTAAAGTCTTCAACATCCATCCATCCGCTAACATTAAATCCTCTGAAATCCGGTGTTTCTATTTTGTATCCGGCAACAGTCAATCCTTTTATTTCATTCTTACTAACAACGGCTAATAATGCAGTATTCACTCCTAAAATACTTTCCTCTCCAACAATTGCTAAGCCCGCAGTATTAATTCCTTTTAAATCTCCTTTAGATACAACAGCAAGTCCACCAAAATTTACACCGAACATATTACCTTCTGAAACAGCGGCTAATCCGCCAAAGTTGAATCCGAATAGATTATTTTTTGTAACGACAGCCAGACCGCCAAAATTAAATCCAAATTGATCGCCCTCTGATACTGTTGCAAGTCCACCAATGTTTATTCCCCGTAAACTTTTCTCTGCAACTACAGCAAGTCCACCAATATTTATTCCATCAATACTACCTTCTGAAATTGTTGCTAACCCGCCGATGTTAATTCCTTGCAGTTTATCCAGACCCATAACAGCGGCAACACCAATTGATATTCCTTTTAATTCATAAGCAAATGGTGCGGCGCCAATTGAGATTCCGTTAATTTTTGATCCGGGGTTACGTCCCGGCTTCCAGAATGTAATGTTGATTCCGTTAATCCGTTCAACACCGCAATCGGAAATGTTAAATCGCAATCCGTTCCATACAGATGAATTTCCAAAACTTATACCGGAATTCTTAGCGCCAAGATCAAAACTCTTTTGCGAGCAATCTGTTTTGGTAGTGTCGCTGTCATCAAAGATATCAACTTGTGCAAATATTGCTTGTGCTAAAATTAGAAATGAAGTAATTAAGAATATTTTTTTCATAAATATCCCGGAATATTTTTTTAACAGAAATTTAGACTTACTGCGGGGATACAAAGTTACATAACAATTATTTTCGGCTTATTTTTTCTTAAGGAATCCGTACTTCTTAAGATGTTTGTATGCAAGATAAGCGGTTGCTCCAAAGGAAACCGAACCGAGGATGGATTTTAACGTCCTCATATTTTGTGAGCTTACATAGTTTTGATAAAGAGGACTTAAGATATTTGCAGAATTATTTTGATTGTTAGAAAAATAACCAGACAAGGCACTCATCTGAAGGTTTGTCCGTATCCATAAAGAAGTTGTGTCGATCGCTAAATTAGAGAATAAAAATAATCTATCGGTGGCGCTGCTTAGTTCTAAGTCGTTCAATTGAAGCTCAATTACTTCGCGAGGAAGGTTTGTTTTAAAACCGCGTAAGTATTCAGATTGAGCACTGATAATTGAAAA
>JAGVBL010000068.1 GCA_020059785.1 Ignavibacteriales bacterium
ATAATTTTATTTCTATAAAAAATATGAAAGGTGGTAATTAAATCATTTTATTTTTCTGCGGATAAAATTTCTTGAAAAAAACTATTAATCATTGAGGACGATTCCAAGCTTAGAAATATTATAGTTGAATTATTCAGCGAAAATAATTTTAAGGTCCTTTCGGCTAATGATGGTATCCGGGGGATAAAACTAGCCAGGGAGTTTATTCCTGATCTAATAATATCGGATTTACTAATGCCCGGCATGGCTGGTTTTAGAGTAAAAGAAATTCTTTCCGAAGATAGAAGCACATCATCAATTCCTTTCATTTATCTAACCGGACAAATTGGTAAATCTGAGCGATTTCAAATCTTTTAAATATCCCATTCGTGACTGATTAATATCGTTATTATTCACAATTAGACCATCATTAAAACTAATCTAAGTTTGAGCGATAATATTACTGTAATACAGATTTGTTTAACTAAACAGAGGGCAAACATAGTGGAAACACTTAAAACGACTAAACAGGAGTACGACGAACTTCTTCAGCTTGTAAGTTTCAACCTGGAGAAAGAAGAATATGGTGTTGATATTCTTAAGGTAAGGGAAATCAATAAAATGATGCAGCTTACCAAAGTTCCTAATTCACCTTACTATGTAGAAGGTGTAATCAATTTACGCGGTAAAATTATCCCTGTAGTTGATCTAAG
Organism: Ignavibacteriales bacterium; assembly: GCA_020059785.1. Classification (GTDB taxonomy): domain Bacteria; phylum Bacteroidota; class Ignavibacteria; order Ignavibacteriales; family Melioribacteraceae; genus DSXH01. The sequence goes on from JAGVBL010000068.1 coordinate 693, forward strand.
AACCAAATTGGGAATGACAAAAAAAGAATATGATAAGAACACCCGCATAATAGTAGTAGAAGTAGAAGACAAAACCCTTGGATTTATAGTAGACCAGGTAAGCGAGGTATTAAGAATTCCGAAGAGTGTAACAGAGGCGCCACCGGAAATAGTATCCGGTGTAGACAGCGAATATATTACATCAGTTGGAAAGTTGGATGACCGCTTACTAATCCTTCTCGATCTTAACAAGGTATTTACTAATGAACAGAAGGATATGTTAACAAACATAAATTAGTCTGTTATCATATAAGAAGGCACATGAAAAATACAACTTCAAATAGCAGGAATATTTTAATAATCTTAGCTATACTGTTTTCTTACTTATCTGCACCGGCACAATCATTGCAACCGGATACTTTATATGCATCCCTATTTAGTAGTACGAATAGTGCGGTTCTTGTAAATAGTAATCCTGGAACTGAAGCGGTGCAAGCAGAAGAATACGATAACTTATTTAATCGTCAATTGCTAAGCGGGGATTGGGGTGGAATAAGATCATTTCTAAATGAAACCGGTTTTAATTTTGAATTTGTTTTCAAAGCCGATCTCTTTTCAAATCTTTATGGCGGTTTTCAAAGAGGTACTAAATATCTTGATAATATTGACCTGATTCTTTCTGCCGATTTAGGTTCGAGTATAAATTGGAGCCATACCAACCTTACTGTACATTTTCTTGGCAACGGCGGCGGGTCACCATGCGAATTGGTCGGTGCTTCACAGGGAATAAGTAATATTGAAACTACTCCTACGTGGAAACTTTATCAATTACTCTTAGAGAAAAAATTCTTTGATGAAAAGTTTTCAGTAGCTATCGGGTTATACGATCTTAATTCGGAATTCGATACAAGAGAAACTTCAGGAATATTTATTAATCCATCACACGGTATTGGTGATGAATTTGCAAAGAGCGGTTTAAATGGACCTTCTATATTCCCAACAACATCACTTGCAGTAAGATTGAAATTTCAGGCTGTAAATGGAAATTACTTCCAATCGGTAATTCTTGATGGCGTTCCCGGAAATCTTGATAATCCTTACGGCACTCATATCAATCTGAATAAGAATGACGGATTTTTGGTTGCTACCGAATATGGAATTGTTGAACTTGATGAAGAAGTTCAAAAATCAAAAATTGCTATTGGAAGCTGGATTTATACATCGCAATCCGAAGTAAATGATATCTATTCATTTGGTACACAAACCAGATTGGAGAATAACTACGGATTCTATGTTACAGCTGAAAGAATATTATACTCTAAGTTTGAAACCCAGCAATTAGGATTAACCGGTTTATTCGCTTAGGAGCTGCTAATGCAAATGTTAACCCTGTAGATTTCTATTTAGGTACGGGTTTCAGGTTTACCGGTCTAATGGATAGAGAAGGTAATGATGCACTCGGGCTGGCGTTGGCATTTTCAGTTGGGTATACATACGGAGTATAAGGTTTAGCAATTAGTAAAACATTGAATTAACAAATAAAAACAAAAGAAGGAATAAAAAAATGAGCTGGTTTAAAAACTTAAAAATCCGGACAAAGTTATTAACAGGATTTATGTTAATTGCATTTTTGACTTTATTGGTGGGAATTATCGGATATAATTCTATTGTATCAATTGCTAAAAATGGTGAAGATATCTTTACGAATCGTTTAATACCAATATTAGATTTAGGTAATGCAGAATCGGCATTCCTAACAATACGCGGGGATGTATATGCTGCCTTAGATTCTGATAATGTAAATGAAAGGGACATTTTTACAGCTTCAATAAAGGATCAAACAAAATTAGTAGACGAGTTAATAGAAAAATATTCGAAGACGGTACTTGTAAAAGAAGAAGAGGAAACACTTGCAAAATTTAAACCAGAATGGGTAGAATATAAAAACCAGTTAAATAATG
>JAGVBL010000008.1 GCA_020059785.1 Ignavibacteriales bacterium
CCGAATTCGGACGGATCGATATACTCGTAAATAACGCCGGTATACTCCGCGATGCAACTCTTGCAAAGATGACTCCCGAACAATGGCAGCAGGTAATAGACGTTAACCTGACCGGCGTATTCAACTGCACAAAATGTGTTGCACCTTTCATGATCGAAAAACTATACGGACGGATAATAAACGCTACATCGGTAGTTGGAATCTACGGTAATTTCGGTCAGACCAACTATGTAGCAACAAAATCCGGTGTGATAGGAATGACCAAGGTATGGGCGCGCGAACTCGGCAGAAAAGGAATTAATGTAAATGCCATTGCACCTGGATTTATTGCCACCGAAATGGTTGCTTCGATGCCGGAGAAAATAATCACTATGATGAAAGAGAAGACACCGGTTGGAAGACTTGGAACACCCGAAGACATTGCAAATGGATATCTCTTTCTTTCAAGTGATGAAGCATCTTTTATTAATGGCACGGTACTAAGTATTGATGGCGGAGTAATAACATAATAACGAGCAAGAGCAGGATCAGGAAAAAGATCATGAGTTTAAATAAGAATAACGGGAGTTTATGAGAAACAGTATAATTATCGGCAGCGGAAGTTACGCTCCCGAAAGAGTTTTGCCTAATTCATATTTCAATGAATTGCTTGGTGAAGATGTTGATACATGGCTTCAAACAAATCTTACCATCAAAGAAAGAAGGTGGTGCGGCGAGAATCAATCAACTGCGGATCTCTGTATTGAAGCAGCCAACAAAGCTTTAGCGAGTGCCGGTGTTAAATCAGAAGATCTTAATCTAATAATAATATCAACGGATACTCCGGAATATATATCCCCCTCAACTGCTTCTGTTGTTCAATATAGAATCGGGGCTGTTAACGCCGGAACCTTTGACCTCAACACTGCATGTGCAGGATTTGTTACAGCTCTTGATACAGCAAATAAATTTATCCGTGCAGATGACAATTATAAATACATTCTCGTCATCGGTGCTTATGCGATGAGTAAATATCTCGATATGACCGACAAGAAAACAGTTACGCTCTTTGCAGATGGTGCCGGCGCGGTCGTTTTGAAGTCCGTTGAGAATACTGAAAGCGGGCAGCTAACCAGCAGACTTCATACAGAAGGACAATATGCAGACTGGATGGGAATTTATGCCGGCGGAACTCACATGCCGGTTAATTACAAGGTTGTGGATGCTAAAGATCATCTTCTGAAATTCGTTAAAAAATTTCCGAAAGAAATTAATCCTACTATGTGGACAAAGATGATTAAAGAATCGTGTGAGAAAATTAATATTTCGCCAAATGATATTACTCACTACTTCTTCACACAGATTAACATCAACACAATCTTAGAAACGATGGATAATCTTGGTGTTGATAGAAACAGAGCGCACACAATTATGGATCGATACGGTTACACAGGTTCGGCATGTATACCAATGGCTTTTGATGACGCTATACAGAAGAAGAAATTGAACCCGGGCGAGATCGTCTGCTTTATGGGATCGGGCGGAGGACTCGCATTTGCAAATGCAATTTATAAATTGTAACGAGGTGTAAAGTGACTGACGTTGCTTCATCCGGAATGATTACTGCTTCGTGGATTTTAATTTTGATCTATGTTGCAATAACAATGTTCCTTGTTATACGCGGAGCTTTGAAGATAAAAAGTATGAACGACTATGCTGTTGGTAATGTTCAATTTCCTCCTTATGCTGTTGGACTTGCACTCGCGGCATCAATGACAAGTGCTGCAACGTTCATAATCAATCCCGGCTTCGTTGCATTCTACGGATGGAGTGCCTACATCTCGTTCGGAATTGCTTATCCTGTTGCCGCAATGATTTCGCTTATAATTCTAACAAAAGGATTTAGAAAACACGGCGAGAGTGTTAAGGCATTAACAATGGCTCAATGGATGGGAACACGTTATAAGAGTAAGGGTTATTCGCTCTTCTTCGCTTTTCTGTCATTACTTCTTATCACATTTATTGTTTTGATTCTTGTTGGATTGACAAAAGTTTTATCTAAGTCCTTGAATGTCCCCGAGTTTTATGTGCTGATTGGTGTAGTTGCGTTTGTATTCGGATACATGATGTTCGGCGGCGCTAATTCGATGGTCTATACAAATACAGTTCAGGCAATAATTATGCTGGTTGTTGCATTTATTCTGCTTGGTTCAGGTTACGAACATTTCAGCAATGGAGTCCACGGTTTTCTTGATAAATTAAAAAACATCGACCCGAAACTCATTCAATCAACAAACGAATCGAGTTTTCTTTTCAGAGATTTTTTTGAAATTGTATTTACACAGATTGTTATTGGAGTAGCGATTGTTTGCCAGCCCCACATAATTACGAAGTCGCTTCTGCTTAAGACAGATAAAGATGTGAACAGGTATCTTATCTACGGAACAATAACGCAGATGATCTTCTTCTCGGTAGTTTTTACAGGATTTTATGCGCGCATTGCATTCCCGGATTTAATGATCAACAACACAACGTTGAAGATGGACGGAGTTATTCCGGCTTATGTTGTTCGCGAGTTCCCGGTGTTCGTTGGGATTGTCGTAGTATTAGGATTGATTTCGGCTGGCATTTCAACATTAGAGGGATTAATACAATCAATTTCTACAACCGCTACTACCGATATTATTAAACCGTTATTCGGAAAGTTATATCCATCCGATCCGGTTAAAAATGAAAAGTCGTTTATACTTACAAATAAAATTGTCATTGCTGTGTTTGCGGTTATCTCGATTCTGCTTTCATACGATCAACTTGTTAATCCCAAGTTGAGCGTTGCAATATTTGCGCAGAATGGAGTTTACGCTTATTTCTCTGCGGCATTCGTTCCAATCTTCTTCGGAATGTTTTTTAAGAACGCACCAAAGATTTCTGTAATAGCTGCATCTGCCTCGGCAATAGTTGTTCACTTTACATTTTATTACTTAAAGATCGGAATACCATTTACAAAAGCTACTGGTGAAAATCCCGGTGTTGCTGCGGCAATGGCAATTCTGACATCATTAATAGTTGGATTTACTCTTTTGCTTTTATACAAAACCAAAAAGATTAATTAGAGGATAATTCAATAATGCTTCATAATTTTCAAACTGACTGGCTGGCAAAGTGGGCGTATTACACGCCGGATAAATTTTTCTTGCGTGAGCATAACCGCGATCGCAGATGGTCGTTTGGCGAGTTCAATACCAGAACCAATGCACTTGCGAATTATCTTACTAAAGAGCTCGGCGTTAAAATCGGCGATCGAATTGCTGTCTATTCAAAGAACAGAACTGAATATGTTCAACTTTTTCTTGCCTGTGTCAAATCAGGCGCAATACTTGTCCCCCTGAATTTCAGATTAACACCAAGAGAGTTGGATATTTTAATCGGTGATGCTGAACCAAAAATATTTTTCTACGAATCGGAGTACAGAGAACAATCGCAGAAACTTCAGACATTAAAAAATATTCCGGTTCAAAAAAGCATAGAAGAGATCACAAAATTTTTAACTGGTGATGTTGATGAAATTGATTTTACCCCGTCAAGATTATTTGCCGAAGATGACGTTGTAATGATCCTCTACACTGCTGGGACAACCGGATTATCAAAGGGTGTAATGATTAATCACCGTATGCTCTTCTGGAATGCGGTTAATACATGTTTACGCCTCGATATAAATTCGAATGACCACACACAAAGCTACGCACCCTTCTTCCACACCGGCGGATGGAATGTTCTGTTTACGCCGTTCCTGTTTCATGGCGCTTCGCATACAATTCTTCAAAACTTTGATGCCGAGTTGATATTAAAACTGATGGAAAAGGAAAAAACAACTCTTCTCTTTGGCGTTCCTACAATGCTTCAAATGATGAGCGATCTTCCCTATTTCAAAGAAGCCGATCTTTCTAACTGCCGTTATGCGATTGTTGGTGGTGCCGCGATGCCTATTCCACTAATCAACATCTGGCATCAGAAAGGAATTCCGATTCGTCAGGGTTTCGGATTAACCGAAGTTGGACCGAATTGTTTTTCACTTCACCAGGATCATGCAATAAGTAAGAAGGGTTCTATCGGATTTCCAAATTTTTATTTCGAAACAAAAATTGTTGATGATAATGGTATAGAAGTCGGTGTGAACGAAATCGGCGAGCTCTGGCTCCGCTCACCTGTTGTAACACCGGGTTACTGGCGAAAAGAAAAAGAAACAAATGAATCGATTACCGATGGCTTCTTCCATACCGGCGATTTAGTTTGTAAGGATGAAGATGGATTCTTCTTTGTAGTTGACCGCAAGAAGAACATGTTTATAAGCGGCGGTGAAAATGTTTATCCCGCTGAGATTGAAAAGTATCTTTACACAAATGAAACTGTTAAAGAAGTAGCTGTAATTGGAGTGCCCGATGAAAAATGGGGAGAGGTTGGAAAAGCTTATATCGTTATTAAAGAAAATGTTTCTACAACAGAAGAAGAGATAATCAATTACTGCAAAGGGAATTTAGCAAAATATAAAATACCGAAGTACGTTCAGTTCGTAAGTGAAATTCCAAAAACAGATGCTGGAAAAATTAACAAACTGAAACTTCTTGAAATACACAAACAACAAACAACCAAATAATATCCTTAAGGAGGAATTATGAAAAAGCTACTTTCACTTCTATTAATGGTAACATTCATTTTTGTTTCCGGATGCAAAGATGAAGAAGAAACAACCGCTCCTGTTCAAGTGGATCCTATTGTTGGTACATGGGTCTCTGAAGGCGCTAATGTTGCTGCCGGTCTTGCTGTCGCTCCATTCAATGTAAGTAAGATTGTTGCAACATTCAACGCAAACAAATCCTATACAGTTGTTCAGACAGATAAAAGCAATGTAACAACAACATTATCGGGAACCTATACAAATACCGAAACAACAAACACGGATGCAAGCGCAACATATGGAACACAGGGAGCAAAAATTTACACAATAGTTGCAAATCAGAGTTCACCCGCAGCAGTTACTGCAACAGGAATCTATGCTATAAGCGGAAACAAAATGACATATGAAGTAATCCAGACAACTCCGCCACTTACCGGTGTTTCTGCACCAACTGCAGCCGGCGGTTTCGGAAGCACTACAATTGCCGGAACAAAATATACTATCTATGTTCAAAAATATGTGAAGCAATAATTTGAATTGGAATGCGGATTGTTTATTGATAAAATTTCAATCCGCTTTTTTCAATTACTTTGGAGAGAAAAATGAAAAAATTATTTATGATTATTCTCCTCATAATATCTATGCCAACGGTATTCATTGCCCAGGATTCAACAGAAACCAAATTAGTTAGAATCGATGAACCGAAAATTCCAGAAATAAAATTTATTGGATACTGGTTCTTGCGCGGCACTGCTTCTAATATAGCCCCTACAAATGAATTGCTGCGGGGTCAGATTATCGGAAGATTGTTCGGACCCAACACAACAAACACACATTCAAAAACTTCATCCTACTTTGAACAGCGTTTTGTTCCTATGTTCATTTACACTCCTTCTATATTAGATGGTGTTGCAACATTCAGAAGTTTATTCAAGATTGATATGACCTGGGGTGATGCTGCATACGGGGTTGGCGGGAATACCGGCGGTGGTATAAATGCCGGACAGGTAAATCTCCAGACTCTACTTGCAAATGTTGAAATTCGTCCTAAAGACGCTGATTGGAATCTTGTTGTAGGACTTCAAAGAATTTTCGATAATGTTCGCGATCCTAACATTATGGCAGTAAGTACCGCTCAAACAAGCTCATATAAATTGAGTTACTGGGGAACACAGGGTGTCGGCATCAGTTTGTATGCAAACTTAAGCAAGACTACTATGATGCGAGCCGGTTACTACCAGCTTTATGAGAATATTATTCAGGAGAATGATGACGTAGCTCTCTGGATGTTCGATCTTGAATCTCGAATTGCTCCTTTACTTGAATTGGGCGCTGATGCGTGGTATGTATGGGATAGAGGAAAGAATGCCGGAGGTATTTCTGTACTTGGGCAGGGATTGAACAGCGGATTAGCAGAATACAACGGCGCCGTGCGATTGAATTTTCCGACACAACGATATGAAGCGAATGTTTTCTGGCTCGGTACACACGCTTCTTATAACAGAGATTTTATGGCTGGGAGATGGTGGGCAGATGCATATGTTATGGCCAACTTCGGCAATATTGATACTGTCTCTGCAAACAACAAAGTTAATCCTTATGCAGATATATTCGGCATAAGCGCCAATGTAATGATTTCATATAAATACGGAATGACAGCGAACGATAAAATTACAATAGAAGCACAATTCTCAAGCGGCGATGGAAATGATGCCGCCGATAAATCTGTTGGAAGTGTTATAACAGGAAATGTGTGGGGCTCGCCTACAGGAATTTACAGTTCGCATAAAGCTCTTCTTCTCTTCCCGGATCCTCAGGTCGTTAACAGATATTATTCCGCAGTTCATGATATTTCAAATATGGGTCTCGGTGTAACAGCCGGTTTCTTAAGTGTGATGAAGGATTTCATTCCGAATAAACTAAGTGGAAAACTTGGACTGGCGGCAGCTATATCCAATGTTAAACCTAAAGGAGGATCTTCTTTCATCGGTTCTGAAATTAATGCCGAAGTTAAGTACAGCATAAAAGTATTTCTGACCGTTGGGTTGAGTGCCGGTTATTGCATACTGGGAGATTTTTATAATGCACCAAGCGTTACATATAATAAACTCCGTCCCAAAGATCCATGGGTTATATTCACTTCACTTAGCTGGTTAATGTTTTAGGAGGATGAAATGAAAAGACTATTATTATTTACAATCGTTGCAATCTTCGGTCTTTACGGATGTTCCGGATTCCTCTACACAGATAAACCGGCTCTGGAATTTCAGGATATAGATTATGGATTTCCAACTAAATCTGCTTTGAAAAATCCAAGCATTTCTTTCATTGATGTTGGAACCGGAAGTAAAACATTGATACTCGTTCACGGACTTGCAAGCAACGCGGGATTCTGGCGGTATGTAATTCCTGAATTATCGAAAGAGTACAGAGTAATTGCAATTGATCTTCCCGGTTACGGTAAATCGCAAAAGGATGCTTATCCTTATTCAATTTCATTTTATGCAGAACAAATCAAACGTCTTGCAGATGAATTGAAGCTGAAAAAATTTACTATCGCTGGTCATTCAATGGGTGGACAGATTGGAATTATGTTCTCTTTAAAATATCCCGATCGTCTTGAAAAACTTGTTCTTGCTTCTCCAGCCGGAATCGAAGAGTTTGAAAA
>JAGVBL010000213.1 GCA_020059785.1 Ignavibacteriales bacterium
AAAATACCTTCAACAATAGAACGGAGCGCGCGAGCACCGGTTTTTCTTTCAACAGCTTTTTTTACTATTTCATCTAAAGCTACCTGATCAAATTCTAATTCAACACCTTCCATCATAAATAATTTTTTGTACTGTTTTATAATTGCATTCTTCGGTTCGGATAAAATATTTTTAAGAGCTTTTTCGTTTAACGATTGGAGAGGAGCAATCATTGGAAGTCTTCCAACTAATTCGGGAATCAATCCGTATTTAACAAGATCTTCCGGCTGAACCTGAGTAACAAGATTGTCTTTATCGAGGGCTTCGTTGTTAGTAATGTTTGTATCAAATCCAATAGGGTTACGGTTTATTCTTGATGCAACTATGTTTTCAATTCCTTCGAAGGCACCGCCGCATATAAACAAAATATTTTTAGTGTTAATGTTGATTAGACTCTGTTCGGGATGTTTTCTGCCGCCACGCGGCGGAACGCCGGCAACAGTTCCTTCCAGAATTTTGAGTAATGCTTGCTGAACTCCTTCGCCCGAAACATCGCGTGTTATTGATACAGATTCACTTTTGCGTGCGATCTTATCAATCTCATCTATATAGACAATTCCTTTCTGAGCTTTCTCAAGATTATAATCTGAAGCTTGCAATAATCTAACAAGAACAGTTTCAACATCATCTCCTACATAACCAGCTTCAGTTAAAGTTGTGGCATCTGCAATTGCAAATGGAACGTCAAGAATTCTTGCAAGTGTTTGAGCAAGTAAAGTTTTTCCTACACCCGTAGGACCAATTAAAAGAATATTACTTTTTTCAATTTCTACTTCATCCATGTCAAATAGGGAAGTAGCGGCGTTAACCCGTTTATAGTGATTGTAAACTGCAACGGCTAATATTTTTTTAGCAAGTTCCTGGTCAATTACATATTCGTCCAGACTTTTCTTAATTAGATCGGGAGTAAGTGATGCATGGTAAGTTTCTTTTTTGGTAAAAGAGGCGACATTATTTTTTAAGATCTCTACGCTGGTTTTTATGCAAATATCACAAATGTAAACATCTGGACCGGCTACCATACTTGTAACTTCGCTGCCGTCTCGCCCGCAGAAAGAGCATTTTACACTCTTTGGTTCTCTGGAATCTGTCATTTTTATCCGCTTTTATTTGTAATTGCGTTTAAATATTCTCTTGCTTTGTCAAAATATAAGGAGTTTGGGAATTTTTCAAGCAATTTCTGGTAAGTTTCAGAAGCTTTGATTAAGTCGGATAATCCAAATTGAAACGTTTTTCCGAGCAGAAAAGTTGATTTATCGGCAAATATCGCAACTTTTTCGTCATTTGATAATTTTTCAAGAATCTGGATCGCCGAAAAAAAATCGTCCTTAATCAAAAAAATCTCCGCAAGACGGTAATTCGCGAACCCATTTAGAACAAATAAGTTAGGATTATCAGCTAAAGTTTTGAATTCAACGACCGACTCTTGAAGCTTATTTTGAAACAATAGCCGCTCGGCATCAGCATATTTAGCAAGGTTACTTGAATCCTTTTTTGATGTTGAAATGAGAGCAGAATATTCTATTGCGTCATTAGCAAAATCGTTGTTAAGGTTATTAAGAATCTCTTTAAAGATGTTAAGTGATTGTGAAAAATCCCCTCTCCAAAAATTAACAAGTCCAAAATAGAATTTCGCTTCGTTTAAGATTTGAAGGTCGCCCGGATCTGTTTGACCGCTTCGCTCTAATAATTCCAGCGCTTCAGCAAGACGGTTTTCCTTAATTGATATTTTAGCTTTGGCGAGATATGATAAAGATGTAAAATTTGAAAAGGGTGATTTAGAAATAACGATATTGTAAATACTATCGGCTTTAGTATAATTATGTAATCGCGTGAAATATATTTCTGCAATTCTAAATTTTGCTTCAACATCTGTTGCGTTATCAGGATAAGATTTTGCTAAGAGCTCATAGGAATTAATCACATCTAAATATTCTTTTTCATATAAGACCTCAGGAAAATTAACAGGTTTCCAAGAATCGGAAGAATTATCTAATCTGGAATTAAGATGATCCTCTAAAGTTCTTGAGTATCCAATTCTTGCAATAGGCAAAAGGGTTGATTCGGGAAAATTATCAATAAAGTATTTAAACGATTTAGCAGCTATATCAAATTGCTTGTTCCGGTATGACTCCTGAGCAAAAACAAAAAGAAAATATCCGTTTCCTTTGGCACTCTTATCGTATTGAATTGTGGTTTCGAATGCTTGTTGAAACATTCCATTAAGCGAGTAACAGAAAGAAAGAAGATCATACAATGCCGGAAGTTTCTTCTGTTCAGAAATTTCCTTAACTACTTTGATTGTTGCCTCTGCGGCACCGGGGCGCGAAAAGTAATTCTGCATTCTCGATTTTACTATTCCCACCTGATCCGGTTTTATTGAAACAAGCAAGCAGTATTCTTTAGCGGCTTCTTCAAACCGCATATTGACGGAATAAATATTAGCGAGATCAAAAGAGAAAATAACAGGATCTTCTACAAAAGCTTTTCCCCTGTTTAAAAACTCTATTGCCTTATCGAACAATCTGTTCTCTATTGCATAATTTGCAATTACACGGTAAACAATATAACTGTTTGGATTTGTTTTTATTCCCCGCTCCCAAGATTCGTAAACCATGTTAATTTTATCCATCATATAATATGTAGTTCCGAGTAGACCGAACAAACTAACATCTGCGGGCGTCTCCTTTATTCTATTTTCCAGAAGAGTTACTGAAGCATCATATTTTTTTGTCTTATATATATTCTATTCAATGCTTCAAGAAATGTATAATTCCACGGCTGGGCGGCGTTCAATTCACTAAAAATTATTTCAGCTTTATCGAGATGGCCATCCTGTTCCATTAATTGTGCTAAACGAAACTTGTTATCGAGAGCCGGATCGGTCTGTGCGTTTACGTGAAAGCAGAAAATAACTATAAAGAATAGTGTGGAGGAAATTAATCTCAAACTTATTCTACCGGCTTGTTGTGTCTTATCATTATTTCTTTCCATGTTTCAAAGTCGAGTTGTTCTGATTCATCGATTAGCATTATCGGAATATCATCTTCAATTCTATACCTCCGGCGAGTTTTATTATCAACCGATACGAGATAATTTCCATCAAGAACTAAATCCGCTTTGGTTTCGGGACAACAAAGTATTTCAAGTAATTCTTTGGATATCATTTTCTACTCCGCAGTGTTGTTGTTCATATAAATTATTAAATTTGCCTTCAATTGTAATAAAAAAAGAGAACAATTTTAAGATATTTGTTAATGACCAAAAAGGACAATTCAAATCCATTAAAAGAAATACCCGTATTAGAAACGGAGAGATTGGTTCTAAGAGCTTTTTCAACGGACGACATCAATGATATATTTGAATACGCTTCCGTTAAAGAAGTAACTGATTTTCTGCCCTGGGAGACACACAAAACATTGGACGATACAAGAGCTTTCTTAAAAATGTCCCGGGAAATGTTTAATAAATATGGCAATATCGATTTTGCAATTCTCCTTAAACAGGAAAAAAAAGTTATAGGCGGAATTTCTATAAGAAAATGGAACGACATTAACCGTTGTGCCGATATTGGTTATGTCCTCTCTTCAAAATATTGGGGAAGAGGAATTATAACCGAAGCAATTAAGCGAATTATCAAATTCGGTTTCGAGGATCTGAACGTAAACCGGATTGAAGCTCATTGTGATGAAAACAATACGGGATCTTACCGGGCAATGGAAAAAGCCGGAATGAAATACGAAGGTACTCTTAGAGAAAAAACTTTTATGAAAGGTAAGTTTATTAATATGAAATTTTATTCAATTCTAAAAAGTGAATATATCGGATGACACGCGTTAAGATCTGCTGCATATCAAGTATTGAAGAAGCATTGCTGGCAATTAAATACGGTGCATCTGCAATAGGATTAGTTTCTAATATGCCGAGCGGTCCGGGTATTATATCGGAAGACGTTATTGAATTAATATCGCTTTCGGTGCCGCCGGGCATTTCAACATTTCTATTAACATCAAGTCAAAACATAGAAGAGATTATTGCACAGCAGAGAAAATGTAAAACGAATACAATTCAAATTTGCGATCATCTGGTAAGCGGAACACACAAGCAATTAAAAAAAGCTTTGCCGGGCATTAAAATAGTTCAGGTTGTTCATGTGGCTGATGAAAATTCTTTGAAAGAAGCAATTGAAATATCTTATGATGTTGATGCAATTCTGCTTGATAGCGGTAATCAAAAATTAGCTGTTAAAGAATTAGGCGGAACAGGTAGAACACACGATTGGAAAATTAGTAGAAAAATAAGTGAGAATGTAAAAGTCCCGGTGTTTTTAGCGGGCGGTTTGAATCCGGATAATGTTTTTGATGCGATCCGGTTTGTTAATCCATATGGTGTAGATATCTGTTCCGGCGTTAGAACAAACGGAAATCTTGATGAATCCAAACTAAAGTTATTCTTCGAAAAAGTTAG
>JAGVBL010000397.1 GCA_020059785.1 Ignavibacteriales bacterium
AGCAGTGCAAAATAGGGATCGTAACCAAGACTAATAATTGTTCTAAGATGTTCATTCCTTCCCCTGAAATTTTTAAAAGAAAAATTAATTCCATAGGAAAGTTTTTTCATTGAACCATCTTGTCTACGGATAAATGGAATGGGATAGATATACCAGCTCTCTTTCACATCTATGTTTATAATGTTTTTGTCATGCTGAATAGTTGGATAAATCTCCACCTTAGTAAACAGCCGAAGACTGAAAATCCGCTCTCTGTTGTATTTAAGAGTAGTAGAGTTAACAATATCACCGGGTTTAAATGTTAATTCCCTCAGTATTATATAATCTTCGGTTATGTCGTTACCTGTTATTTTAATAGAATCAACAAAGTAGAATTGGTCAGAAACAAAAAGTGAATCCGGAATAGCAATCAATTTGTTCTGAATAAAAAACAAAAAACCGATTGTAACGAAAAAGATTTTTAAATAAGTCAATTTCATCACAACCGGTTCTATTTAATGTTTTTTATTGATTTACAATAATTGTATTGAACGAATATACATTCATCCTGAATTGTAACTATTCCCTTTTCAATTATTGGTTTAACTGCTAAATCATTTCTAATACCCTGTTGAAGCCAGAGTACTTTTGGATTTTTAATAAGGACTTCATCAATTATACCGGGAATATCTTCGGATCTTCTAAAGACATTAATAATATCAACATCATGGGGAATATCGGAAATTGATTTATAAACTTTTATTCCACCGGCATATTCATCTCCGAAAGAAGGATTAACACCCACAACATCATATCCAACTTCAGAAAGAAATGAAGCAATCTTGCGGCTAATTTTATGAGATTCCCGGGATATACCAACAACCGCTATCGATTTAGACTCCCGCAATATTTCGCAAATGTTTATCAAGTTAATTTACCATAGATTCTTCATACTCGCTTATTGGAAGACAGCTACAAACTAAATTACGGTCCCCGTAAGCATTATTAATTCTACTAACCGTTGGCCAGAATTTATTTTCTTTAACATATTTAGCGGGAAAAGCTGCAACTTCACGTGAGTATTTATGTGTCCATTCATCTGCAACTACAACTTCAGCAACATGCGGAGAATTTTTTAACGGGTTATCGTTTTTGTCCCATATACCCTGTTCAACTTTTTCAATTTCCTGTTTAATTGATAATAATGCATCGCAGAAGCGGTCAAGTTCGTAAAGTGATTCGCTCTCGGTTGGTTCAACCATTAATGTACCGGGAACCGGGAAAGAAACTGTTGGAGCATGAAATCCATAGTCCATCAATCTCTTTGCAATATCTTCAACCTCTATATTCGCAGATTGTTTAAATCCTCTTGTATCAAAAATAAGTTCATGAGCTACAAAACCATTCTTACCGGAGTAGAGAGTTGAATATTGATTTGTCAATTTTGCTTTGATATAATTTGCATTGAGAATTGCAATTTTAGTTGCATAGGTTAATCCTTCGCCACCCATCATTTTAATATATGCATAAGGAATAACAAGAATACTTGCGCTTCCCCAGGGTGCTGCAGAAACTGCATTAATACTTTTTTCATTACCAATTTTAACAACAGGATGACCGGGCAAGAACGGTACTAAATGTTCTGCAACAGCTATTGGTCCCATACCGGGTCCGCCACCTCCATGTGGAATTGTAAATGTTTTATGGAGATTCAAATGACAAACATCAGCACCAATTAATCCGGGACTTGTTAACCCTAACTGTGCATTCAAATTAGCACCATCCATATAAACCTGACCACCGTATTGATGAATGATCTCACAGATTTCAATTATCTCTTCTTCGAAAACACCGTGAGTTGAAGGATACGTTACCATTAGAGCCGATAAATTTTCTTTGTATTGTTCGGCTTTTGATTTCAAATCATTCAGATCGATATTACCTTTATCATCGCATTTTACTACTACAACTTTTCCGCCAGCCATTACTGCACTTGCCGGATTTGTTCCATGAGCCGAGGAAGGTATTAAAATTACATTTCGCTGAAAATCACCTTTGCTATGATGGTAAGCTCTTATAACCATAAGCCCGGTATATTCACCCTGGGCACCGGAGTTCGGCTGCATCGAGACAGCTTTGAATCCGGTAATTATTGCTAATTGATTTTCGAGATTGGTAATTAATTCTTTATAACCTTCCGCCTGATCCATCGGTGCAAAAGGATGGATTTCTGCAAACTCACTCCATGAGATTCCAAACATTTCCGAAGACGCATTTAGTTTCATTGTACAGGATCCGAGTGGTATCATTGATTGAGTTAATGAGAGGTCTTTCTTCTCAAGACCTTTTATATAGCGGAGCATTTCGGTTTCTGAATAATATGAATTAAAGACCGGGTGTGTAAAGTAATCTGACTTACGCTGTAAGTTTTGCTGAATACTTGATCCGTGATTATTAGTGGTTTGATAAGTATATTTTTTATTTACAGCATTGGCAAAAATTGTTATTAATTCCTCAATATCCTGTAAAGTATTCGGTTCAGAAATTGAAATGCCGAAAGATTTTTCGTCGATTGATCTTAAGTTAATCTTTTTTTCTAAAGCTAATTTATTAATTAGGTTAGCTTCGTTAACTGAATTCATTTGTACATATAATGTATCAAAGAAATGATGATTCTTTTGAAGGATGCCTAATTCTTTCAAGTTCTTGTTAAGGAGTACAGCAAGATTGTTAACTCTCTCTGCAATGGCTTTAATTCCGTTTGGTCCATGGTAAACAGCATACATACCGGCCATAATAGCAAGTAGAACCTGGGCTGTACAAATATTACTGGTAGCATGTTCACGTTTAATATGCTGTTCTCTTGTTTGAAGAGCCATTCTTAGTGCCCGTTTATTCTGAGCATCTATAGAAACTCCAATAATTCTTCCGGGTATTTGTCTCTTGAATTCATCCCGTGTTGAAAAGAAAGCAGCATGAGGACCACCGTAACCCATCGGGACACCAAATCTTTGAGCTGAACCTACTACAACATCAGCACCAAATTCACCGGGAGGAGTAAGCAAAGCTAAACTTAGAATATCTGCTGCAACGCATTTGAAAATTCCTTTTTCTGTTGCTTTATTGAATAGTTCTGTATAATCATAAATCTCTCCTTTACCTGAAGGATATTGAACAAGAATTCCATAAATGTCATCAGTCAATTCAATGTTTTTATGATCACCAATTCTTAATTCAATTCCAAGAGGAGCAGAACGTGTTTTAAGGACATCAATAGTTTGAGGGAAAACATCGTCACTTACAAAAAAGACATTTGCATTTTTCTTATTTGATTTGCGAACAGAATAGAGCATTCCCATGGCTTCAGCGGCAGCTGTAGCTTCATCAAGTAATGATGCATTTGCAATTGGTAAACCAGTAAGATCAACAATCATCGTTTGAAAATTTAATAATGCTTCTAATCTGCCCTGAGATATTTCTGCCTGATAAGGTGTGTATTGAGTATACCATCCGGGATTTTCCAGAATATTTCGTTTAATTACTCCGGGTGTTATTGTAGGATAGTATCCCATGCCAATATAACTTTTGAAGACTTTATTTTTTGATGCTATCTTCTGAAGGTGGTTCATTAATTCAAATTCAGTCATCGGATTATCAAGAACCAGGTTTTCTTTTAAGCGAATCGATTTAGGAACAGTCTTCTCAATTAATTCATCAATAGAATCTACACCAATGGTATCGAGCATTTTTTTAAGATCGTTTTTACCAGGACCAATATGCCTGTCAACAAATTTGTCGAAGAATTCAAAATTGTTCATAGTTTACCCGCAAGGAATGTTTTATCATAAATTGGTTAATTTTGTTATCAAATATAAGTAAAAGGAAAGAAATTGAAGGAGAGAATTTCATCTAATATTTCTATTACAATCCGATTTTAATTTAGAGAGTGCAATTTTGGAAGCATTCTGTTCGGCCGATTTTTTACTTCCCCCTTTTCCTGTACCGTAATTTTTATCACCTATGTAGACATCAATAGTAAATTCTCTTTTATGTTCAGGACCTTCAACTTTTGTTACAACATATCTTGGAAGATCCATTTTTTTTGATTGTGCTAATTCAAGAAGCTGACCTTTATAATTCTTGTCAATTAAAAATCCTCTATCTTCTTCATTCGGGTAAATGAGGTTATCAAGAATAAAATTTTCAGCCGTATCAATTCCCTGGTCCAGATATATAGCACCGATAATTGCTTCGAGGCAATCGGCTAAAATTGTTTTTACTCCCTCTAATGAATCACCAAGGTACTTATGATTATACATAAGGTAGTTTTTCAATTTTAACCGTTCTGCAGTAACATATAAACGGTCTCTATTAACAAGCGAAGAGCGAACTTTGGTAAGAAATCCTTCTCCTTCATTGGTGTATATTTCGAACAAATACTTTGCAACAATCATATTAAGAACAGAATCGCCCAGGAATTCCAATCGTTCGTTAGATTTTTCAAGCTCAGGATTAATTTCAAGGTATGAACGGTGAGTTATTGCTTTAATAAAATAGGAAGAGTCCTCAATTTTAAAACCGAGAACCTTTTCCAAGGATTCAAGTTTCAGAAGAATCTCTTTTTGAAGAGATTTTTTTTTACCGGATTTGAAAATCTTAACCAGATTCTCAAAAAAATCTTTAAACAAAATTATCCTACAAACTTCTTAAAAAGTAAACTGGCGTTATGACCGCCAAAACCAAATGTATTGCTAATAGCGTAATTAATTTCCCGTTTTGCCGGAATCTTGGGTGTATAATTCAAGTCGCATTCAGGATCTGGATTATCTAAATTAATAGTTGGAGGAATAATAGAATTTTTTATTGCAAGGATTGTTGCAATTGCTTCAACGGCTCCAGCGGCACCAAGTAGATGGCCTGTCATCGATTTTGTTGAACTGATAGCAAGTTTATATGCATGCTCGCCGAAAAGGGTTTTAATAGCTTTAGTTTCGTTAAGGTCATTCAGTTCTGTTGAAGTACCATGAGCGTTAATATAATCAACATCATCAGGTTTAATACCACCGTCTCTCAAAGCATCTCTCATAGATCTAAATGCGCCTTCACCGCCGGGAGGAGGAGCAGTAACGTGGAATGCATCGCCGGTAAGTCCAATACCTACAATTTCAGCATAGATATTAGCACCGCGATTTAATGC
>JAGVBL010000103.1 GCA_020059785.1 Ignavibacteriales bacterium
GCCATTTACTTTTTTTTACCGTCGTTTAACGTGTCTACGGAGAACACGGTGTGCAATTCAAAGAACTAATAACCCCGTCGAAACCAATGTCACCCCCGTTACAAATTTAGAATTGAGAATGGAAAATTGAGAATTATTTTTTCCATTCAATATCAGGGTGATTCGAAGAGAAATTTTCAAAACGAGCAAGAACAAACAATAAATCCGATAAACGATTCAAGTAAATTTTTATTTCTTCATTAATCGATTCAATTTTAGCAAGTGCAATCACTTCCCTTTCAGCTCTTCTGCAAACAGTTCTTGCAAGATGAAGTAAACCGGCTCCTCTTGTTCCACCCGGAATAATAAAATTTTTAAGTGGAGGAAGCTTTGAATCATAATTGTCAATTAACTTTTCCAATTTTTCAACAAATACATTACTAACACGCTGTATTGTAATTGCTTTGTTATCTTTTTCCAGCGGACTTGCTAAATCCGAACCAAGCGTAAATAAATCGTTCTGTATACTATAAATTACTTCTGCAAGTTCCTTTTCATTTATTTCATTTACAGAAATGCCAAGAACTGAATTTAATTCATCAACCGTACCATAAGCAGAAATTCTAAGATTATCTTTCCAAACTCTCTGTCCGCCAAATAATGACGTTTCCCCTTTATCGCCGGTTTTAGTATAAATTTTCATTTTGTAAATGGTAGCCCGGTAACAGTTAAATCAATTCTTTTGGATTCAGTTTCCACATAAAATTTAGTATCCGGTAATATTTTCTTTTTCCTTATAAATCCAATTCCAATTGTTTTATTAAGCAGAAAAGATTGAGCAACACTTGTAACTTCGCCAATTTCCTCATTCTTATCTGTCTTAACGGTAATGGGTAAACTCACATTAGCATTTTCATTAAAGATGTAACCGATCATATTAAACTGAACCTTATCATAAGTATCAAGACGTGCAATCACTTCCTGCCCGATATAACATCCTTTAGTAAATGATACTTCATTCAAAAGATCATTTTCATGCGGATTAAATTCATCATTAATTTCAGAAGGATATAGAGGAATACCGTTTTCAATTCTAAAAATATTAAACGCTTCAGAGCCAACAAAATTTACATCGAAGACGCTCTTATTTTCGAGTAAGTATTCTACAAATGCAATTAATTGTTCTGCTTGAAGTAAAATTCTGTAATACTTTAATCCACTATTCTCGTGCAGTGAAAAGAGCGAGAAATTAAATCCGTCAACATTAGGATTTATTATATTATCACCATCCAAAGATTTAATTTCCTCACCCAAAATTAATGTAAGAAAAGACTCGGCTTGAGAACCGAATAAATCCATCACTACATAATTGTTTGAAAGGTCACCGGTCTGGATATCTTCCATTATTATGTATTTTTTTATCCAGTTAAACAATCTGTTATTATTACTATTTCCGATTAATAAAAAATGATCTTCGAAGTTTAACAAAGTTGTTCTATCAATAAACCTTCCCTTTTCGTTAAGGAAAAGAGTAGGTGTTTTGTAAAACGGTTTTATATCTTTAACAGCATTTGTAGAAACCCGGTGCAGAAAGTCGAGTGTGTCTTTGCCTGTTAATTTTATGATAGATTTATTAAACGATACAATAATTCCAATACCGTGTTTAAGAGATTTATACTCTTCTTCAACACCGGTATAAAATTTTATTTCGGAGCCAGAATAATTTGACCCGGGAAATTTTTTTATTAATTGATCTATCATTGATCCTGTAATATGATTTTCTACAAACATAATCTAATCTTTAGTATTTCCTGAACCATCTGGGATTTTTATCAGTAATATAAAGCTGTCTTCTTTCACTCCAATAAAACGGAATTGAATCCCGAACTCTAATTCTTAATGAATCTTCAATGAACCGGAATTCATAGTAATCCGGGAACTTATCATTATTAACCATAGCCAACGTTCTTTTATGAACGATGCCCACATATGTTTCTAACAGATGCGGAGGTTTACGCCATCCATCAACTAAAAAGAAATTATAATTTCTGTGACCCGAAATAATTCCATCTTCATAATTCATCTCAACGTATTTAATATTCTTAGGCGACCAGGTTTTAATACTCATTCTATTAAATCCTCCATGGATTGGAACTTCGGATTCCCAGATTCTTTCGAATTGACTCTCCTTACATTCAAATAACGTTAAAAAGAAAAATGCAGTTCCAAGTTTTGTGCTGTCCAGATTAATAAAGCTCGATTCGTAACCGGTAACATTCTTAGCTTCAATATTTCTCTCACCGGGTTTAGACTTTGCAATAACAGCCAGAATAAAGTTACTATTGCCATCCCTGAAATAAATTACTGCCGGTTTGGGAATATTAAACGTATAAGTCTTATCGAATCTTACCAGATAAGTACCCGGTTCATAATTAGCCAGAACATATTCCTGAAGAGAAATTGTATCGCAAGGGAATCTGTTCTTTGCCTGAGATTTTTGAACATCAATATTGTACTCGCGTATAGATTCATCCTTTGTGGTTGAAGTAGCAGCATCACCTTCACCAGTATCTTTAGAAGTACATGATCCGGCAAGTATAATAATTGCAAATAGCACAAATAATTTTACTAATAAGGGTTTCATACTTTTACCCGTTTTATTAAATCTTTGAAAACTCATCCAGAAAATATGCTGAGCTAAAAATTCCTTTTTCAAAATTTTCCAAACGGAAATGTTCATTTGGAGAATGAATATTATCAGAGTCCAATCCAAGTCCCATAAGTACCGCCGGTGCATTTAATTTTTTCATGAAATCAACAACAACTGGAATTGATCCGCCTTCTCTAGTATAAACAGTTTTCTTACCAAATGCTTTAGAAGTAGCTATAGCAGCAGCTTTTATTGCGTTGCCATTCAATGGAGCAACAACTGGATACCCGTAATGAAGATTTCTAACATCAACTTTTACACTCTTTGGTGCTAAAGCCCTAATATGTTTTTCAAAATCTCTGGCAATCTTTTTAGGATCCTGATTAGGCACCAGTCTCATGCTTATCTTAGCTGTTGCTTTAGATGGCAATACAGTTTTGGCACCCTTTTCAGTAAACCCACCGAAGATTCCGTTACAATCGAGAGTCGGTCTTACCCAAAGTCTTTCTAATGTTGAAAATCCTTTTTCGCCCTGTAATTCTTTTACATCCAAATCCTTTGCAAAATTTTTATCGGAGTGTTTTAATCTTCTGAAATTTTCCCGTTCTTCTTTAGAAAGCTTCATTACATCTTTATAGAAATTAGGAACGGTCACCTTACCATTTTTATCCTGAAGTTTAGAAATAATTTTTGCGAGTTCATTAATAGGGTTAGCAACAGCACCGCCAAAGCTACCGGAATGCAAATCGCGGTTAGGTCCGGTAACTTCAACTTCCATATAAAGTAATCCGCGTAAGCCATAAGTAATAGTAGGAACACCGGGTTGAAACATGTTTGTATCAGAGATTAATATTGCATCGCACTTCAACAATTCTTTTTGTTCATCTAAAAATTTGGATAGGTTAGCACTACCAATTTCTTCTTCGCCTTCAATAACAAATTTAATATTGAGAGGGAGCGTACCGTTTGTTTTATAAAATGCTTCAACACTTTTGAAATGGACGAATGCCTGACCTTTATCGTCGTTAGCGCCGCGAGCCCAAATTTTACCATCCTTAATAACCGGTTCAAAAGGCGGATTATTCCACAGATCAATTGGATCAACTGGTTGAACATCATAATGACCGTAAATTAAAACAGTTGGTTTTCCGGGAGCTCCAAGCCATTCACCATAAACAATTGGATGACCTTTTGTTTGAAAAATCTCGACACGGTTCATTCCCGCATTTCTAAGTTTAGAACTTACAAACTCAGCACATCTCTGCATTTCATGCTTATGAGATTCAAGAGTGCTGATTGATGGAATCCTAATATATTCCATTAATTCATTAACATAGTTGTCAAAATTAGATTTAATATGATTAATAACGGATTCCACTTGTCCTCCTGATCAAGGTGCTTGTTCAATGATTTATTGATTAATACTTTTTTATCATTTTAGTAATCAAATATACACCTAACTAATGCCCGCTTCAAGTCCATTAAAACAATATTATAAACACACAACTAAGAAGGTTGGTTTGATGGTTTTATTATTGATCAATAGCCGGCGGGATTAATTGATAAACATTTTTTTATTCTATATAGAATATTGGTAAATTTGAATAGAGAGTTACTTAAGAGCCAATGATTATAATAAAATACATATTAAAAAATCATCTTATTCCTTTCATTTTTTCGATATTCATACTAATCTCGGTATTTCTACTTCAATTTTTGATGAAGTTTGCAGATAAGCTTGTTGGTAAAGGACTTGATACCTGGGTAATTATAAAGCTTATTACATATAACCTTGCATGGATGGTAGTGCTTGTAGTTCCGATGGCAGTTCTTGTTGCAACATTAATGGCATTCGGAACGATGTCCCAGAATAACGAAGTGGCTATTTTGAAATCCTCCGGTGTGAGTCTATATAAAATGATGATTCCCCCGTTAGCTGCGAGTGTAGTAATTGCAATTCTACTGGTCTATTTCAATAATTATATTTATCCGGATGCAAACCATGCGGCACGACTACTGATGGAAGATATTTCACGAAAGAAACCGACACTTTCATTAGTACCTGGAGTTTTTTCTCAAGAGGTCCCGAACTATTCAATTCTAGTACGTGAAATTGATCAGAATAAAAATGAGTTAAAAGAGATTACAATTTACGACTATACTTCTCCGCCAAAGGTAAATATTGTTACTGCAAGTGAAGGGAAAATATATCTATCAAGGAATCAGAAAAAATTGATTATGGATCTTGTTAATGGGGAAATACATGAATCGGATAATTCAAAAGAAAATGTTTACCGCAAACTCCGGTTCGAACGACATAAAATTGCATTACCGGCAGAACAATTCACATTCGAACAGTCAGCTCCCGGAGGTCCGCGCGGAGATCGCGAGATGGGTGCGCAGGATATGATTGTTATTGTTGATAGCTTAAATCAAATCTATCAAAAGAACCTTGCCGATTTCAATAATCAATTCAATTCAATACTCGGTAAAAAAATTGATAGAACTGGTTCAAATATTATTTCACCTGAAAACCTGAGCAATATTTATATCAAAACACAGCAGAGAATTCAATCGCATTCAAACTCAATAATTACAATAACCAACCGGCTGGATTACGGCAAGGAAGAGATGGGCAGGTACTGGGTTGAGATCCATAAAAAATATTCTCTTCCGTTTGCATGTATAGTATTCGTTTTAATTGGTGCACCTCTTGGTACAATGATGAAAAGAGGCGGATTTGGAATGGCTGCCGGTACAAGTTTGATTTTCTTCCTTATTTATTGGGCGTTTTTAATAGGCGGAGAAAAATTAGCCGACAGAGGAATTGTATCTCCATTCTGGGGAATATGGAGTGCTAATTTTCTATTAACCATTGTTGGTATTTTAATTACAATAAAAAGTGCGCGGGAAAAAGTTACAATCAGTTTCGATTTCTTACTTAAGTACATACCTAAATCGTGGAGATCAAACGAAGAAGAAGACACTTCGAGCGAATAAATGATGAAAATAATAGACCGATACCTCATAAAACAATTTATACAAACAATACTATTCGGGCTTCTTGCATTCACACTTATATTTGTTGTTATAGACATGATGGAAAACCTCGACGATTTTATTGATCAGAATGTCCCTTCGATGATGATTCTTCAGTATTACCTTGTCTTTATGCCGGAAATAATCCGTTTAATTACACCTGTAGCAGTATTACTTGCAAGTTTATTTACAGCGGGAAAAATGTCCTCGCTTAACGAGATAACCGCAATAAAAGCTGGCGGAATAAGTTTATACCGGTTTATGGCACCTTTATTGTAGTCTCTTTTTTGATAAGTGCAATTAGTGTTTATGTAGGAGGTTACCTTGTTCCACTTGCAAACAAGCACAAAGTATTTATTGAACAAACATACATGAAGAAAGGAATTGTTTATTTCGGAAGCAACATTTTTTTTCAGGATACAAAATCGAGAATTGTAACAATAAATTATTATGATATTGCAAATAAGCAAGCTCACCAGGTCAGCATTCAGGAATTTAACCCGGTTGATAAAACACGTTTAATAAAAAGAACTGATGCATTAAGAATGCGATACGACGAACAAAAAAATTGTTGGACATTGTTTAATGGAACTATAAGAGAAATTTCTGATACTGCCGAGGTGATGGAGAAATTTATTGAACATGAATTTTACGGATTGAATTTTAAACCGGATGACGTTATTAAAAAACAAAGGAAACCTGAAGAAATGTCCCTTGCAGAATTATCAGATTTTGCAAATGAACAGAGAAGAACAGGCAATGATCCAACTTCAATACTGATTGAATATCAGTCCAGAATTGCTTACGCATTTGCGAGTGTTGTAGTAGTATTCTTTGGATTACCTATTTCGGCAAACAGAAGACGAGGCGGACTTGCAATTCAATTTGGAATTAATCTTTTAATAACGTTCGTCTATCTTGTTTTCATGAAGGTAAGCCAGGCATTTGGAAAAAATGGTGTACTGGACCCGCTGATAACTGCATGGATAGCCAATCTCGTTTTTTTATTAGCCGCGGCGTATAATATAAAGCGCGCTCTTAAATAATTATTTGGTTTTAAATTCAAATACTCCGTCCCAATCATCCGCCGGAGGATTCTGAATATAATACTGACATCTGTTCAAATAAACATTAGAAGGGTAATCGCCTAATTTTTCTGAACATCGCTTAAAATAATCCATTGCTGCATCAAAGCTTTTATGTCTGTAAAGTTCTAACCCCTGGAAGTATTCGTGAATTTTATCAATAGCGTCAATCGCTTTTTTATCATCAATTAAACTAATTAGCTCGTAAACTTTTGTGGGTTCAAGTTTTCCTTTTACACGTATAATATCAAGTTCCCTTACAAGAACTTTCTCTTTCACCAATTCGTAAGTTGAACCACTTATCATAATATTGGAGCCATATTCTTTGTTAGCACCTTCAAGACGCGAAGCAAGATTTACATCATCGCCAAGCACAGTATAATCAAATCGTTTTACACCGCCGATATTACCAACAATTACTTCACCTGAGTTAATTCCAATTCTTATATGAATTACCGGTTCACCAGTCTTTGACCATTTATCCCTTAGCTCGGCAAGTTTATCCTGCATTTGTAAAGCAGTTAAACAAGCTTTGTAAGCATGGTCATCAACTTTAACGGGAGCCCCCCAAAATGCCATTACCGCATCGCCAAGATATTTATCGAGAGTACCTCCATTTCTTAAAATAATTTCAGTCATCTCATTCAGAAATTCGTTAATAAAGCTTACTAATTCCTCCGGTTCTTTTTTCTCTGCAAAAGTTGTAAACCCGGCTATGTCGCTGAACAGAACTGTAAGGGTTTTTTTCTCGCCGCCTAATTTTAATTTATCGGGATTTGCAAGAAGCTCGTTTACAATTGATTTGCTTACATATTGACTGAACATTCCGGTAATCATAACATTCTGCTGTCTTTCCTTAATGAAATGATACGCGGTGCTGCTCAAGTAACCAACAACTATTGCCAGTGAAGGACTTACAACTGCAATTACCAGTTTGTTGTTGATAAACAGATAAATACTAAGCAAATAAATAACATAAACAATAAACACAACCGCAAGAAGATTGATAATTTCTGTGAGGATCCCGATTCTGATTTTAACTTTTCTTATTACTGAAGTTGCGATAAAAATAAAAATTGTAAGAAGGATTATTATAAATATTTCCATTTCCTTCGATTGGACGTAGAGGTAATCATTCCATAAAATATTTTGAATAATATTTGCATGAAACTCAACGCCGTAAATTTGATTATCTCCTTTTCTTTTTCCTTCAGCAAATGAGATCGGAAGTAAGTCCCGGTCTTCGGGCATTGTAGAGCCGATTAATACAATTTTATTTTCTAATTTTTTCCTTAACTCCGGATCTGATAAGTATTCTTCCCAAACATTAATTTCGTCTTTATACTCAATCTCGTCTTTAGTCTTAAACGCTGAATCGTCAATGATATCAAGCATTTTAACATATTCGAACGTTCTGTTAGGTCCATAGAAATTTGTGAGTACTGATGTCCTATCAAATTTAGGAATATTTTTATTCCCCAATTTAAAGTAACCATCAACAGATGTAGCTGATTCAAAATTTCGTAATCCTAATACTTTATTTATTATGGCAAATCCAAAACTCGGAACTCTTGAATCTGTTATTCCTGTAAATCTAAATGGGATATATCTTCTAAATACATAATCAAAATCGGGCGGCGGCTGAACTATTCCAAGAGAGCTATCAACAGTAAAGAAAATATTTTCGTAATTGTAAAATTTCTTCTTGCCTAAAGTATCTGTAACCTCAAAACCGATTTTCTCAATCAACAGATCACGCGATTCATCTATCTTACCGGCAAGAACAACTTTACCGTAAGATTGTATAGCATCAATAAAGAGAGAGTCGTCTTTGGGTGATGTATCCGGATTAGACATAATAACATCAATACCAATAGCTCTTACACCAATTTCTTTAAGGTTCTTTATCAATTTTGCATATAAAGATCTTGGTAGCGGCATACGATTATATGGCGGTGGAAACTGAGTAAAGGATTCCTGATCAATCTCAATAATTACAACATCCGCTGAATCTTTTATATCAATTTTGCCACGCTCTAAGAAACGATTATCAATTAATTTTAATTCGAGCTCCTTCAAAGGAGAAAATGTGAAAAGAAAATCCTGGGTTAAAACAATAGTTAGAATTGAAGCGGCAAGAATAAAAATTCCGCTCTTATATAACCAGATTAATTTTCGTTTACCGGAAGACATTATTTTATATCGCAGTCTAAAAATTCAATCTCGTTACAAAGCCGATAATCGAGTTGGTATCTCTGCCGGGTATTTTAAATACTCTTGCCTGAAATGCCAGGTTAAGATTTGCAATTACATTGTAATCGGCAATAAATTCAAATGTCTGTCTCTTAAAATCGCCGAAGCTCGGACTAAGAGTTGCAGAGAGGTGTAATTTATTATCGAGCAGTCTATATCTTCCTCCAAGACTAAGGGTAAGATAATCAAATGGAATGGTTGCAATTTCACTCGAGCTATAAAGAATCTGGAATAAAGATGAGATCTGCGAAGTCCAATAACTATTCAATGTAAATCCGGCAGCATTATATGTAGCGTCAGAATTAGATAAGCTATTATCCTCCCTATTTTGAGTTGTGAATGACAAAGAAGAAGTATGTTTTACCATTGCAACAAAATCGTATGATAATTGAAGAATAAATCTGTTGGTAATATCATCAACAACAAAGTTTCTATTAACCGGATCGGTAGTTTTCAATCCGTTTTTATTATCGGATTTATTGAAACCAATTGTAATATTAGGAAAATCTGCCCTTGGGAATATTGATAACGAAGCACTTAAAGTGTTGTATTTAGTTGTTGCCGGCTTTGTTTTTTGTAGATTGTCCTCAAGACTTTCGTATCCCAAAGAGAGAAAGACTTTGTTATCAAACATCCTGATCCGATCGACTATGTTAATGCCTTTTAAGTCGGTCCTTACATACGATTGACCAAAAGAAAAATAATCATTACCACGATAAATATAGGAGGCACGCAGATTATTGTTCAGGTAATTAAGACTTAGCGCAGCTTCTCCGGCAATAGAAGCAAATTCCTGTGGATTTAACGGACCGATATATTGATTAACGGTTATAAATTTTCCGAGAATATCTCTAATTGTTTTAACCTGATCAGGGTCGATATCATATAATCCGTTTGGACCAAAAATAGAATCGATTTGTGCATCGGTTAAATTTCCAGTTGAGATATCTTTATTGAACATACTAAATGCTACCTGGGTTGTAAAGAGAACATTTTGCTCATCGAAAGCAATTTTAATATCGCTTCCCAATACAACGTTTTCCTGGGGACGGGAGCCGAATTCAATTGATCCGGTTTTATCTTTAGAGTGTAGATATGTAAAACCAAGCTGGAAATTTTCTCCACTTCCAAAAGAAGGACGTAACGCAAAAATATCCCTTTGAAAAGTACCTAAATTAACTTTACCAAACGGCTTACCGTATTTTGCTGCACTTATTGGAATTATATCACTTCCAAGCGGAACCTGGTCTTTTGTATATGTCTGAAGTAAAGCACCTTCAATTTTCCTGTCGGATTCACCCACGGCTGCCGTAACATTAATAAACCCGAGATTTAAAAAACCGCTGAATCCGCGTATCCGCTTTCCATCCATTATTAAACTAGGAAAACGCGGATAAGTATCGCCAACTCTTAATTCCAGCCATTCACCGTTTTTAATTGAGCCGAGTAGCGGTTATAAGGTTGCAAATTACTCTTTTCTTCAGAAGTTAAATAGACATAACCATTAATTCTCCACTGATCGTATGATGCATTAAAATCAGCACTAAGGTTATTATACCAGGTTGAAACAGTATTGTATGTTTCGCTTCGGGATTCGGCTCTAAAGTTACCCAGTGATTTCCATCTTGAAATTACCTGTTCTGCAACAGCTGTTGAAACTACCTGAAATGTTTTTGAAATTGTGTGATATAAATTTCCGTCTTTATCATAGACCTGAACCTTTAATAGTCTTGATCCGACGGGTAGATTTCCTTCAAAACTCTCTCCGCTTAACACTATAAGTTCATTTGTAAATAGCGCTAAACCGGTTACGTCTTCATTGTTCAAGAAAATTTTTGTCTTTTTTATATCAACGTTATCAGGTGCTTTAAAAAATGAAATTGATACAAGTAGATTTTCCTGTGAGAGAATTTCACCATCGGAAGGACTTAGAATAATTATTTCCTTATCCTTTTCGCTCGCACCTGAAACAGCAATTTGCAAAGGTGCGTTGCCCTGTTCAATTCCAAAAGGGTAGGTTTGAGTGTTTCCATTTTTTAATGTAATAAGTAAATAATAGTCGATGTATGGAGGTAGAACATATTCAGCGTCTATTTGAGCTGAGGCAGTATTACCCGCTATTAACATTTCTTTATTTCTATATTCATTCTCACCGAATTTTTTGAAGAATAGATTAATTCCAGAAATATTTTCTGTTGAAAAAAGTGTTGCAGATACGTTAACCGGAATTTTATCTTTAGCATCGCCGATTCTTACAGCAGAAATATAATCGCTTACCTGGGCTTCTATTTTAGAGACTGAAAAAATTAATAAAAGTGATATAACAATAAACTTTTTCATCTTGCCCTCTATTTTCAATATTTATTTATTTTATTTATCCTGTAAATATTCAATCTTTATATCACCATCTTTGGTTCTAATAATCACCTGTTTTGTTGTAGTAGATTTAGATGATTTGAAGCGGGTGGAATCTTCTGCAGTAGAGCTTGAAAGCGAGTATGAGCCATCTTTTTTAACTTTCAAAGTATTACCGCTGCCAATTGTTCCTTCCTCGCCGCTGAGAGTTTGAAAAGTTGCAGAGCCGGTATTCAAAAATATTGTGGAGGTTGTATCAATATCGTTATGCTCAATAAATCCCTCAGTCCCTCTTATGGATGCGACTACTGTTGGTGTGGTAAACTTAAACTCTTCATCTTCAGCTTGTTTATTAACTTCGAATCCAACCACTCCTTTATCAATAAAAGTATTCTTGCTCATTTTTTATTTTCTGATTTACCATAAATATTGAGGATAGAGTTTTCTCTTACCCTTAATAAACCGGATCCGTCAATAAAATGAACAAGTGCCAATGAACTGGAACCCGTTTTAACCTGTCCCCCATCACTTAGTATAAGCCCGACTTTAGCTTTTCCCCAATCTGGTTGATCATGGTTTGCACGGAATGTTACGTCCTTAATTATTTTCTTAACCTGAACAATCGGTGAATCTGAAGAAGAAGTAATATTTTTCTCGGTAGAAAAACCGGTTAATAAAAAAACACCCAGTACCGTTATAATAAGTTTAGGATTTATCATTTCAAAACTCCTGTTATTATCATTTTGGAGAAAATGTTATTGAAATAATTGCACTGTTATCCTTCTCAAGAAAACCGAGTATCTCAATAAAATCTGAAAAGCTTAATACATTTCCCCTTTCGTCCGTAATCTGAATTTGCTCGGGCTGAATTTCTCCATTCATTAATTTATCTTTAATCTCTTTACTGAATTGCGGCGGCAAAAGATTTACTAATCTTATCAAATCAGGATTACCAATTTTTACTGTTGTGTTTTTAGTTCCAGTAGCATTTGTCTTGAACATAACCAGAGGGCTATTTAAGACATTTCCACCGCCCGGACCGTGAACAAAAGCTTTGACTACTACAACAATGTTTGTGTCGGCTAATAATTCTCTTTTTAGAATATCATTTAACCTTATTGAAGTAACCGTTCCAACATCATAGTCATTAATTAAAGGGTTTCCGGAATTAAGAGCTTCTTCCAGGTTGATAGCATTATCAGACACATAGTTAGCTTTAATTTTATAACTTGTTGCACCAACCGAAGTAGTCCATTGTAAAATAATTGAACCGATATCGTAGGAACTTCCATCAACAGGAAAATTTATAGAAGGAGCCGTGGGATTTAAGAAAGAAATCTCTTCATAATCTTTTGAGATAAAATTTCCTCTTGGGTCTAACAATCTTAGTTCGATGCCAACCAGACCAGTTGGTTTACCTTTTTTAATAATATCCGAAGTAAGATCGGAATTAAAACTTGTGTTTTCAATTTCGATATCGGAATTGTTAATCTCGTCATTTGAGAAGTTTCTTGAAAGAAATTTTTTAGTTCTAAACCGGAATAATTCCTGGAATCCCGAACGTTCATCTTTTTGCCAGTCAACTTTACCTTCTACCATTACTTCAATACCCGGCGGTGAAATAATAACCTGAATTAAACGTTGTGAAATATTTCTGGTGCTAGTAAAATCGAAAGCAGCAAAATCAATTGAACTTAACTCTGGAAAAATTATCAGGTTTATTGAGGCTTGTGCGTTAATCCGGTAATTAGAGATTACCAGCAGAACTAGAATTACGGAAAGCTTAAAAATCTTTCGCATAATTTATCTCCACATTTACTGTGTCATTATGAATTAGAGGGATTATTTCGTAAGAAAAGTAGTTATTTATTTCATCTTACTCAAGATAAGTTTTCAAAAGTTAACAGGGGTTTGATACAGGATAATTGCAAAAGTAGTTGGATAAGATACAGGAATTTTATTAATTAATAGCATACACATAAATTGCCCTATAATTAAAGGAGCAATTTATTTTTTATATTAGAATTAAATAAATCCTTTGAAGCAGAAGACTAATTAATCGGTTCCGGTTTCTGTGCGTTTACAAATCCGAATTGATGAGCCGGCTGAGCATCAATCTTAATTTCGCCAAATCTCGATTCAAACTTTTCAATGTTCTCTTTAAGTGCTCTCAGCAACATTTTTGCATGTTGAGGAGTTGTAATAATACGAGAAAGAACCCGAGCTTTTGGAACACCCGGAACTACGCGTGTAAAATCGATTACAAATTCTGCTGGAGAATGCGTTATTATTGCAAGATTCGAATAGATTCCTTCAGCTTCTTTCTCACCCAATTCTATATTAATCTGCTGCTGCATCTGTTCTTTATTCTGATTCATTTTTTTATTCCGATGTTTTTAGTTTGCATGAAAAAAACAACCCACGACCTTTTTGTAAAAGACCGTGGGTTTGATATTAAATAAAAGTTGCCATTACTTTCTTAGCAGATCCGCTTTTTCAAAAGCTTCTTTTGATTTTTGAGTCATACCAAGATTAGCATATATTTTACCAAGTAGTTCCCAAATAACAGCTTCCTGAGGATTTTTCTCAAGGTACTTTTCCATTAAAGGAATAGCAGATCTAAATTTTTCTTGATAAGATAAATCTTCTTTGCCTTCAGCCTCAGATTTTTCTCTCATTTCAGTGCCCCATCTAACGTAGACAACTCCAAGATTATAGGTAGCATTAATATATTCCGGATCAATTTCAATAGCCCGTCTAAATTCAGTTTCAGCTTCAGCATATCTACTTGCATTCAATAAAAGAACACCGTAATTGTAATGATAGTACTGATTATTCGGTTCTCTTTCAATTCCTTCTTTAAAAGCAACCATTGCTACATCAAGTTTATTTGCAGCAATGTATGCGTTAGAAAGTCTTAATAATATCTCTCCGTCATCAGGAAATTTTGCTTTCCCTTTCTCAAGAATGCTAATAGCTTTATCGAACCATTCATTAGCTTTAACACTATCGGCTTTATCCTTACTTTCTTTGAATTTATCCATAAGAACATTTCCATTCTCGGTATAAATTTGCCCAATCATAGAAAAAGCTTCTGGAGTTTTACCGATATTAGCTAATTGTTCAAGCGGTTTAATAGCTTCGTCTATTTTATTTTGATTCAGATATGCATAAGCTAAATTCTGATAGGAAATTGTAGAGTCCGGTTCACATGCAATAGCGTTCTTAAATTGTTCTTCGGCTTTGGCAAAGAATTGTTTTACACTATCTTCCGAAGTGGACTTAGTAGCATTATTAAAATATACTACACCTTTATTAAAACTTGTTGCCCAATAATATTGTCTTGAGTCTTTAATTTGAGGTTCATATTTCTTGCTTGCCTTCAAAGAATTATTGAAAGCGTCTAACATTTGAGGAAAATTTCCTTCCTCTCCATAAATTACACCAAGTAAATACCATCCTTCGTCACTTGCCGGGTTCTTTTGAACCTCTTTTAGCAAAGATTCTTTTGCTTTATCATATTGTTTCTGGTTTATGTACAATTTTGCACCGGTTAATTCTGCAGATGTACACTGAAATGCAGTTATACCTAAAACCATACTCAATATGCTCAAATAAATGAGTCCTTTTTTCATTGATACTCCTGATTTTAATATAAATTCTGAATTAAATTCCACGAAAAATAACCATTTTAAGATAGGTAAGTCAAGATTATTTTCTAGCCTCATTATTCTAAAAATCGAATGAACTGATAATTATGTTTAAATTGATTTTCGGACACTAAAAGAATATTTTTGAAATTAAAAGAGAGGAAAAATTGAAAACCGAAGAGATAGTTAAAAACGTCCCTAAAGTTTTACTTCACGATCACCTAGATGGCGGATTAAGACCTGAGACAATTATTGAGCTTGCAAAGGATATGAAATACACTAAGCTTCCTACATCAGATCCCGTTGAATTGGCAGAATGGTTTCACCGTGGCGCTAACAAAGGGAATCTTGTAGAATACTTACAAGGATTTGAGCATACATGTGCGGTTATGCAAACAAAAGAAGCACTTGTTAGAGTATCCTACGAAATGATTGAAGATATGCACAAGGATGGTGTATGCTATGTAGAAACACGTTTTGCCCCAGTATTTCATACTCAAAAAGGTTTATATCACGAAGATATTATTCAAGCGGTTCTTGAAGGACTTGAAAAAGGTAAAGAAGATTTTGGAGTTGGTTACGGTTTAATTTTATGCGGTATGCGTAATATGAAAAATACATTGGAGATTGCTGAATTAGCAGTTAATTTCAGGAACCAGGGAGTTGTTGGATTTGACCTCGCCGGTGAAGAAGGCGGATATCCCCCAAAAAAGCATATTGATGCGTTTCAGTATATTAAGCAAAAGAATTTTAACATAACAATTCATGCTGGAGAAGCTTTCGGTAAAGATTCAATCTGGCAAGCAATTCAAATTTGCGGGGCTTTGCGTATTGGTCATGCAACACGACTTGTTGAAGATATGGTCTTCGATAAAGAGGGAAATATAGTAGCATTGGGAGAGCTGGCTCAATATGTACTTGATACCCGCTTGCCCCTTGAATTGTGTTTACTTAGTAATGTTCATACTGGTGCAGTGGATAGACTTGAAAATCATCCTTTTATTAGATACTATAAAGAAAAGTTCAGGGTGTTCCTCAATACAGATGATAGACTTATGAGTGATACTACCCTAACAAAGGAATATTTGACTGCAATTGAAATGTTCGGATTGAATCTTGATGATGTTGAAAAACTTAATATCAATGCTATGAAATCCTCATTCATTCCCTATAAAACACGATTACATTATATATACAACGTAATTAAACCCGGATATCAGAAGATGAGGGAAAAACTCCTTTCACTAAAAGTATAAATGATATGGCAAAACCTTTATTCAAAAATTACACATTCGAATTCGATAAGAACGAAAAAAAATTTCTTCTTAGTTTCTGCAAGACAATTCTAAAGCAAATTTCTGCCGATGATAAATTTTATGCAGATGTTCGTTCATTTAATTCAATAGTTGATAAACTAAACACACCCGATTACGAAATTAAGTTTACCAAGGAAGAAAAAACAAAACTTGGATTGAGATTGAAAGAGAATGTTGATCATCTTGAGAAACAAATTAAAAACAGCGGGTTCTTAAAACGCTGGCTCTATAAATCTGCTTATAATCAGTATAAAGTTCTTCTGGATAAATATTTTGGTAATTAGTTATTCAATTAAAAATTTTTATTTATATCATACTTCAATATATCTTGCTTGATTAAATGACAGGAAAGAATAAATGACAACACTTACAAAATCAATTAAAGCACCAACAGGTTCAAAGATTACATGCAAGGGATGGATTCAAGAAGCTGCTCTTAGAATGTTAATGAATAACCTTGACCCAGATGTTGCAGAACGACCCGAAGATTTAATTGTTTATGGTGGATCGGGCAAAGCTGCACGTAACTGGGACGCTTTCAATGCTATTGTAAATTCACTAAAAAATTTAGAGAATGATGAAACACTTTTAATTCAATCGGGTAAGCCGGTTGCAATCTTTAAAACACATATTAACGCACCGCGTGTAATTATATCTAATTCTATGCTTGTTCCGGATTGGGCAACCTGGGATGAATTCAGAAAACTGGATCAACTTGGTTTAACTATGTACGGTCAGATGACCGCAGGAAGCTGGATTTATATAGGAACCCAGGGAATTCTTCAGGGCACTTATGAAACATTTGCAGAATGTGCACGTAAATATTTCCACGGTTCCTTAAGCGGAAAATTTTTACTTACTGCCGGATTAGGAGGAATGGGCGGCGCTCAACCGCTCGCTGCTACTATGAACGGTGCTGCCTTTCTCGGAATTGATGTCGATCGCTCTAGAATTCAAAAAAGAATTGATACAGGTTATATTGATACGATAACCGAAGATTTAGATGAAGCACTTAAATTGGTGTTGGATGCTAAGAATAATAATCAAGCTCTTTCAGTTGGACTAGTTGGAAATGCTGGTGAAATTCTACCAGAAATTCTTAAAAGAAATATTACTCCGGACATTATAACAGATCAGACTTCTGCACACGATACTTTAAACGGCTATGTGCCTATGGGAATGACTCTTGATGAAGCACTTCAATTACGTAAAGAGAATCCATCCCGGTATATTGAGTTATCACGAAAAACAATTGTAACGCATGTAAAAGCGATGCTTGAATTTCAGGAGCGTGGTTCGGTAGCATTCGATTACGGCAATAATATCCGCGGGGAAGCAAAAGAGAACGGTGTGTCTAATGCATTCGATATTCCAGGTTTCGTTCCTGAGTATATCCGTCCACTTTTCTGCGATGGAAAAGGTCCTTTCAGATGGGCAGTTCTTTCAGGTGAACCTAATGACATTTACGAAACTGATAAAGCAGTAATGGAAACATTTCCCGAAAACAAGGCGCTGATAAGATGGATTGAAATGGCTCAAAAGAAAGTTCACTTCCAGGGATTACCGGCACGTATCTGCTGGCTTGGTTACGGAGAACGCGCAAAGATGGGAAAAATATTTAACCGTCTGGTTGCAGAAGGTAAAGTAAGTGCGCCAATAGTGATTGGTAGAGATCATCTCGATTGCGGATCAGTTGCTTCGCCAAATAGAGAAACAGAGGGAATGATTGACGGAAGCGATGCAATAGCAGACTGGCCGATTCTTAATGCGTTATTAAATGCAATCGGAGGGGCAAGCTGGGTATCCGTTCATCATGGCGGTGGTGTTGGAATTGGTAAATCGATTCATGCCGGAATGGTTGTAGTTGCAGACGGATCTAAAGATGCTGAAGAAAGATTGGAAAGAGTTTTAACTTACGATCCGGGAATGGGTATTGTTCGGCATGCAGATGCCGGTTATGAACAGGCAATTGAAAATGCTAAAAAGTTTGGCGTAAAAATTCCAATGATAAAATAAATACTAAGTAATGATAGTAGACAAAAGTAAATTGTAAACAACCCAGGGTGAAAAATGAAAATGAAAGTATTAATTGCAGACAAATTTCCCGAGCAGTATGTTCAGAAATTAAAGGATTCTGATATTGAAGTAATTTACAATCCGAAGCTTGGAGAAAACGATTTACCGGAAGCAGTAAAAGATGTTGATTGCATTGTAGTACGTTCAACAGTTGTAAATGCAAAGACTATTGAAGCTTCGAACCAATTGAATCTGATAGTACGCGCCGGTGCAGGAGTTAATAACATCGATATTAAAGCAGCTAACAAGAAAGGAATTTACGTTTCCAACTGTCCAGGAAAAAATTCTATTGCAGTTGCAGAATTAGCAATTGGTTTAATGATTGCGCTGGATAGAAGAATTCCACATAACGTTGCCGATTTCAAAGCCGGTAGGTGGAACAAAGCAGAGTATTCAAAAGCCGAAGGTTTATTCGGTAAAACTCTTGCAATTGTCGGTTATGGAAATATTGGAAAGGAAGTTGCAAAACGAGCTCAAGCATTTGGTATGAATATTTATGCAAAAGATGTAACCCGTATTGAAGGATACGGTGCAAAAGATTTCTCGGAATTCGACCAGATATTACCAATTGCAGATGTTGTATCAATTCATCTCCCGGCAACACCTCAAACAAAAGGATTGTTTAATGCCGACATGTTTAAATTAATGAAGCCGGGTGCAATACTTATTAATACCTCTCGTCAGGATGTAATTGATGAAGAAGCATTAATTAATGCAGTGAAGGAAAAGAAATTAAAAGTCGGTCTCGATGTGTTCAAAGGAGAGCCGGAAGGTAAGGACGGAACAGTTGAATCCAAATTAAGAGAACTTGATACTGTATATGTTACACATCATATAGGTGCTTCAACCGAACAAGCACAAAATGCAGTTGCTGAAGAAACCGTAAATATTATCCTCCATTACATTAACAGCGGAGTAATTGATCATTGGGTAAACAGAGCAAAAGTAACCGATGCTCATTACCAGCTTGTAGTAAAACATTACGATAAACCGGGAGTACTTGCTTCAATTCTTGATGTGCTTAGACAGGGTAACATAAATATTGAAGAGGTTGAAAATATTATTTTTGACGGCGGATTGGTTGCTTGCTGTACTTTGAAAATCCAGACCTCTGCAACCGGTGATATGCTTGAAGCAATCCGTAACAATCCAAATGTAATTTCCTATTCACACGTATCGCTCGATTAATAAACTTTAAAGACCTCCTGTTAATTACGGGGGGTCTTTAAATAAATTTTATTTCGAAAATATCATCCAGAATTCCATGGTAATAGACCAGTTTGACCATTTCATTTAGAGCTTCTTTTTCGTTCGAAGTCATTTCAAAATAAACCGATCCTAAATTTTCCTTAACATAAAGTTTTATTTCCTCTGTAGTATTTATTCCATCAAGAATAACATCAATATTTTCCTCAAAAAAAGTATCGATATCAAGCAGTGTAGTTTCAAGTTTAGCAAGAGCTTCTCTGCTGCTGGATACAAAAATAAAATTTACATATGGAAAATCGAGTAATTCTGCCAGTTGATCTGAGAAACTGATACTGGAATTATAATCCCAAAGAGAAAAATTTTCGTCACCTACAACAAGAGTATTCTGACTTCCATCCGGCACTTTGTGAGTATCTAGGACAATCTCAACTTCGGAAGAGAATCTTTCTTCAAATAATATTTTGGTTAGAATTATTTCGTTTAAAGATACATCTCCTCTTAAGAGAATTTTCCCAAGAGTTCTTTCTTCGTTTTCAGTTAAATAGAAGTAAGAATTTGAAAGTGTGCCATCGAAAGAGATGCCAGACTTTCCGGAAACAAATAATTCCCTGTGGTTAATCAAATCCAAACTTGGAATTAATGCAACCGCTTCTCTATCGTTTTCAAGTTCTTTGGATAAAAGAGACGAATCTTTAAGAATAATTTCATGTTGATTATTCTTTTCAAGAAATGATATCAGAATCTTTGAATAAATATTGGATGGCATAAATAATTTCATAAAATCTCCGTATTTCAAAAATAAAAAACCCCGAGTAACCGGGGTTTCTTTTGAAGAATTGAAACTTACTTAACTCTTTTATCTTTAATTCGTGCTGCTTTTCCGGAAAGCTCGCGCAGATAAAAAAGTTTTGCTCTTCTAACTTTACCCTCACGGATAATTTCTACTTTAGAGATTTTAGGTGAATTGTAAGAGAAGATTCTTTCAACGCCAACACCGCTGGCAATTTTTCTAACAGTAAAGGTTTTATTCAATCCGGCGCCTCTGATGTTTATTACATCACCTTCGTAAGGCTGAATTCTTTCTTTATCGCCTTCAATAACTCTTACATGCACACGAATATGATCACCGGTCTTGAACGCCGGTATGTCCGATCTAATCTGATCAGTCACTATCTCTTTTAGTTTGTCCATTTTTTACTCCAGGTTATTTATTTTTTTCCACTTGTCGGTTAAATTTTTTGATTGCTCTTCTTTCCATTCTTTAATTTTTTTTTCATGACCGGAAAGAAGAACTTCAGGAATTTTCATATTATTAAATTCTGCCGGTCTGGTATAATAAGGAGCTTCAATTATATCACCATCCATCAAAGAATCATTAAGAGCTGATTCACTATCATTGAGAACCCCGGGCAGAAGTCTTACAACAGAATCAATAATTACCATTGCGGCAATTTCGCCACCGGTAAGAATATATCTACCAATCGAAATTTCATCCGTAGCAAATTTTTGACGAACCCTGTCGTCAATTCCCTTATAATGTCCTGCAATAATTAAAATATTTTTAGCTAAAGAAAATTTATTAGCCATTTTTTGATCATAAAATTTTCCTCCCGGAGAAGGATAAATAACATGATCATATTTTCTTTCGTTCAATAATTTTTCAATACATTCAAAGAACGGTTCGGGTTTAAGAAGCATCCCGGGTCCGCCGCCAAACGGTTTATCGTCAATCTGCTTATGTTTATCGTGAGCATAATCCCTAAGGTTGTGCACAACAATTTCAACCTTATTTCTCTCTTTGGCTCTCTTAATTATACTTGTATTCAGAGGACTAATAAGAGAATCCGGAACAGCAGAAATAACATCAATTCTCATCTTCATAAAGCAAATCGCATTCTGCTACTAAATCAATTCTTTTCTTTTCCGGATCTATTTTTTTTATAAAATCCTTAATTGCCGGGATCAAAATATTTTTATTGTTCAGATCTTTAACAACATAAACATCATTAGCAGGTAGAACCAGAACATCTTCCACAGAACCTAAAAGAACTTTAGAGCGATAGACTTTAGACCCGATAATATCGTGAATAAAGAAAGTATTCTCGCTCAGTTGAATTGAATCTTTTTCATCAATAAAAATATGTTTGCCGATAAAGATTTTTGCATCATCCGAGGAATTGAATCCTTTAATTTTCAGCAAAAATTTTCCTTTTATTTTATCAACTTCTTCAACAACAAATTCTTTTTTGTTACCGAAGAATTCAATAAAAATCTTTTTCAGATCGTAAAACCTCTCACTGAAATCGGAATAAGAATCAATAGCAACAAACCCATCAGAGCCACGCAGAGCAACAATTTTAGCAATTAAAATAAATTGATCCACAGAAGAATCCGAACAGGAACCGGATTAATCTAATATTTTTAAAATTGCTCGTTTTCCCTCTTTAGCAGCAATAGCTGTAAGCAATGTTCTCATAGCTTGAGCGGTTTTGCCTTGCTTGCCAATGACTTTGCCTACATCTTCAGCTCCAACTTTAAGAGTAAGCTCAACGGTTTTGTCATCCGGAGTTACTTCATCAAGAGAAACACCGTCGGGATTATCAACAAGATGTTTTGCAATAAATTCAATAAATTCCTTCATGAGAGTACCTATATTTAATTAAAAAGGGTACGTATTTAAGGTGCCGGCTGAACCTTAAATGGAACAGCTTATTCGGAAGCAGTACCCTTTGCTTCCACTGCACTATCAGACTTTTCTTCAGCTTTTTGAGCGGATGCTTTTTTGCTTTTTGCTTTCTCTTCGCGTTTTTTCAATTTAGCGGTAAGAGAAGCTTCTTTTAATTTTTTCCATTCATCAAGTTTAGCAGAAATCTGTTCTTCTGATAAACCTTTTTTTGTCAATTCCTGTTTAAGAATAATTCCTTGATTTGTCAAGATATTTTTAACAGTATCTGTTGGTTGGGCACCAACACCCAGCCAATAAAGTGCACGATCTTCTTTTATTTCAATAGTTGCTGGATCAGTTTTAGGATTATACAATCCGATCGCTTCAATAAATTTACCGTCTCTCGGTGAACGTGAATCAGCCGCAACAACTTTATAAACCGGC
The DNA here is from genome assembly GCA_020059785.1 of Ignavibacteriales bacterium. Taxonomy (GTDB): domain Bacteria; phylum Bacteroidota; class Ignavibacteria; order Ignavibacteriales; family Melioribacteraceae; genus DSXH01. Next base: position 22,722 of record JAGVBL010000103.1, read on the forward strand.
TGTTTTTTCTTTCCCATTCTTCTCAGTCTTAACTTTACTGCCAATTTGTTTATTCCTCCATATGATTTTTTATTTATTAATTATATCTAAAATTTTTCAGATTCATCATGCCGGATTTACCGGATTTTGAACTAACCATTTTAACCATTCGCTGCATCTCTTCAAATTGCTTTATCAGCCGGTTAACATCCTGAATAGTGTTACCGCTTCCACGAGCAATTCTTTTACGTCTGCTTCCGTTTAATATTTTTGGATTAATCCTTTCCTTTTTGGTCATAGACTGAATTATAGATTCAACCTTTACCAACTGCTTATCATCAATATCGGCATTTTTAATTGCAGAACCAAGTCCGGGCACCATGGCAAGCAATGATTTTAAAGAACCCATTTTCTTAATCATTTTAATTTGCTTAAGAAAATCATCAAAATCGAATTTGTTTGCAAGTAATTTTTTCTCTAAGTCATCAGCTTCTTTTTCATCAATCTGTTCCTGAGCTTTTTCAACAAGCGAAACAATATCACCTTTACCTAAAATTCTAGAAGCCATACGTTCCGGATAAAAAAGCTCTATCGAATCTAATTTTTCTCCAAGACTTGTAAACTTAACCGGGCGATCTACAACAGCACGGATTGAAAGCACACATCCGCCTCTTGAATCGCCATCGAGCTTTGTAATTACAACTCCATCGAAATCAACTTTTTCATGGAAAGCTTTAGCCGAATTTACAGCATCCTGTCCGGTCATGGAATCTACAACAAACAAAGTTTCAGTAGGATTGACCTTTGCTTTAATAGCGGCAGCTTCATTCATCATATCTTCATCAACATGCAGACGACCGGCTGTATCTATAATTACCGTATTCAAGCCGTTTTCTTTAGCATAAATCATTGCTTCGGAAGCAATCTTTACCGGATCTTTACTGCCATCCATAGTGAATACAGGAACAGAAATTTGAGAGCCCAGAATTTTCAACTGATCGATTGCAGCAGGTCGGTAAACATCAGCAGCAACTAAAAGAACATTTCTTTTTCTGTTTTTTAAGTACTTAGCTAATTTGGCACTGAAAGTAGTCTTACCGCAACCCTGTAATCCTATCAACATTATGGAAGTAATTCCTGAAGGATTAAGAGTAAGTTCGGAACCGGTACTTCCGAGAAGCAGAGTTAATTCATCATAAATAATTTTAGTAATTAACTGTCCCGGAGTAACGGAATTGATAACTTCCTGACCAATAGCTTTTTGTTTAACATCTTCAATGAACTGTTTGGCAACTTTATAATTTACATCAGCATCTAAAAGAACACGTCTGATTTCCCGTAGAGTATCCGAAATATTAGATTCGGAGATTCTCCCCTGACCAGTAATTTTTTTAACGCACGTTCAAGCTTTTCAGATAATTCTTCGAGCATAGTCTATCAACTCAGTTAAAAGATAATAAAAAGGGAATTCATTTCAAAAGTTAATTATTTAACTTCCTTTTAGGGCATTTGCTCCGGAAACAATTTCAATAATTTCCCTTGTTATAGAAGCCTGACGTTCTTTATTATAAGTCAGGTTCAATGAACGAATTAACTCTTTAGCATTTTCCGTAGCCATATCCATTGCCGTCATACGAGCGCCAAGCTCGGCAGCAAAGGATTCCAGCAAATATCTCCACATTTGTGCATTCAAATGTTTTGGCAGCATTTTATTAATAATGCCAGATTTATCCGGTTCGTAAATGTAATCTGAATAGCTTGTATCTGAAGAAGATTCTTCAAAAGGTTTAATAGGTAAAAGCTGTTCGATTACTGTTTTTTGTTGAATAACGGATTTAAATTCATTGAACACAACTAAAACTTTATCAATTTCGCCGGATAAAAATTTGTGAGTTAATTCTCTAACAAGTCCGGATGCAAATTCAAATTTTAAGTGAGAAAAAATTCCGGGGTAAGAACCGGTTACATTGTAATGGCGCCGGGTAAAGTGGTCGTTCCCTTTTTTACCAAGACAGTATAATTTAACTTTTCCTTTACTATTAAGTTCACTCAATTCATTGTTTAAAAATTCTTCGGCAAATCTAATAGCATTAATATTAAAACTACCGCACAATCCCCTATCGGATGTAATAACAATTAATGCAACACTTTCAACTTTGCGTTCGGTAATTAAAGGGTTGTTAATATTTTTTTCAATATTCAACAGATGGCTTAATACTTCGGAAATCTTTCTGGAATATGGACGGGAATTAATAATGTTTTCCTGGGCACGCCGTAATCTTGCAGCAGCAACCATTTTCATTGCTTTGGTAATTTGCTGCGTGTTTTTAACACCCTTAATTCTTCTTTTTATGTCCCTTAATGTTGCCATCTATCTTTTATAAATTTTCAAATTACTTTCTAAACTTTTCAATAAACTCATCAGCAGCTTTTTTAAGAAGCTGGATTGTATCTTCCTTAAGTTCTTTTGTAGATCTAATATTTTCATAGATTGCCGGATATTTTAATTCGGCAAACTCATGAAATTCTTTTTCGAATCTTTTTACAATTTTAACATCAATTGTATCTAAATAATTATTTGTACCAAGGAAAACGGAAACAACCTGTTTTTCTACTTGAATAGGAACATACTGTCCCTGTTTCAATAATTCAACAAGACGTGCACCTTTAGCAAGAATTTTTTGAGTGGCTTTATCAAGATCGGAACCGAATTTAGCGAAAGCTTCCAGTTCACGATATTGAGCCAAATCGATTTTAAGAGAACCGGCAACTTTTTTCATTCCTTTAATTTGTGCATTACCACCAACACGTGATACCGAAATACCAACGTTAATAGCAGGACGAACACCAGCATTAAATAAGTTTGGTTCAAGATAAATTTGTCCGTCTGTAATCGAAATAACGTTTGTAGGAATATAAGCTGAAACGTCGCCTTGTTGTGTTTCGATAATTGGAAGAGCAGTTAAACTTCCGCCTCCAAGATCTTCACTTAATTTAGAAGCTCTTTCAAGTAAACGGGAATGAAGATAAAATACATCGCCCGGATAAGCTTCGCGTCCCGGTGGTCTTCTTAATAATAGAGAGAGCTCGCGGTATGCTGCTGCTTGCTTGGAAAGATCATCATAAATAACAAGTGCATGCCTACCAGAATCTCTAAAATGTTCTCCTAATGTTGCACCGGAATAAGGTGCAATATATTGAAGAGGAGCCGGAGATGATGCCGGGGCAGATACAATTGTTGTATAAGCCATTGCACCTTCTTCTTCTAACTTTGCAACTACCTGTGCAATAGTGGAATTTTTCTGACCTATTGCCACATAAACACAATAAACCGGTTTAATACCGTATTTTTTCGCTTCTTCTGTATGAGTGAATTTCTGGTTAATTATAGTGTCAATTGCAATGGCTGTTTTACCGGTCTGACGATCGCCGATAATTAATTCGCGCTGTCCACGGCCAATCGGAATCATAGCATCTATAGCGGTAATACCTGTTTGAAGCGGTTCTTTAACAGGTTGACGTGCAATAACACCAAGTGCTTTTCTTTCGATCGGCATATACTTATCAAACTGAACTGTTCCTTTACCATCAACAGGTTCGCCGAGGGGATTAACAACTCTTCCAAGAAGTTTATCACCAACCGGAAAGGATGCTACACGGTTAGTTCTTTTTACTCTATCGCCCTCTTTAATTAATGAACTTTCTCCAAAGAGAACGCAACCGACACTATCCTCTTCAAGGTTCAGTACCATCCCCGTAACATTATTCGGAAATTCAACTAATTCACTTGCCATTACATTGGATAATCCATATACACGTGCTATACCATCACCAACCTGTAGAACTGTACCCACTTCATATATATCAACCTCGTTATCGAAACCGGCAAGTTGTTTTCTAAGTATTGCAGTAACTTCGTCAGGTCTAATTTCAGCCATGATTTTTTCCTAATTGTTCTAAATGCTTATCTCTTCCGAGAATTTTTTTCTTAATAATTCCAGTTGATGTTTTACCGACGCATCATAAACAGTATCTTTTATCTGAACGATAAAACCACCAATGATATTAGTGTCAACCTCGAATTCTGTTTTTATTTTTTTATTTGTTTTTTTCTCTAACTTAGAAGCGATCTCTTTTTTAACTGAATCTGTTAAATCGACCGATGAAGTTATATTTGTTTTTACAATCCCTTCTTTATCGTCCCTAAGATTTAAAAACTCTTTCATAATTTCTGTTATCATTTCTTCGCGACCCTTAGTAACAAGAAATTCCAGGAAGTCGGAAGTTTCCTTTTGAATTTTGGGTCCGAATATTATAGAAAGAAGATTTTTCTTATCCTTCTGTTTAATAACGGGATTACGAAGAATTGCCCTAAGTTCTTTTGATTGAACAAGAGTATTGTGAATCAATTCAACATCTTCGGCAAATTTTTTCAATGATTTTTTTTCTTCAGCAAGCTGAAAAAAAGAATTTGCATAGCGATATGAAATTCTAAAAACGCTCATAATCAGTTATTGGAAAGATCATCAAGATATTTCTTAACCAATTTAATCTGTTTATCTTTATCAAGACTTTCTCTTAGAATCTTTTCAGCAGATTGGATAGCAATATCCGCCACCTGATCTTTAAGCTTATTAAAAGCTTCTGCATTTTTTCTTTCAATTTCACTGGCAGCATCATCTATCATTTTTTTTGCTTGAAGTTTGCTTTCACCCAGAATCTGAGACTTTAATTTTTCAGCATACTCTCTGCTCTGATTAATAATTTTTCTGGCTTCATCTTCGGCTTTAAGCATGTTCTGTTTATTATCGGCAATTAACTTCTCAGCATCTTTTTTAGCAGTTTCAGCTTTTTCTAAAGATTCTTTAATAAAGGATTCTCTTTCTTTAAGCGAATTGAGGATCGGTTTCCATGCAATCTTTTTTAGAATAAGGAGCAAAAAGATAAATGTTACAACGGTCCATAAAATTACACCGGGATTTACATCAAGCGGGCCGCCGCTTTCTCCTCCGCCAGCAAGAGCTACAACAAATAAATCAGCTAATATCATTCTGAAAATTTCCTCATGTTAGAGAAAAATAAAAATTACTTTAATGCAAGAAGAATACAGATAACCAGAGCAAAAAGTGAAATACCTTCAATGAGAGCAGCAGCAATAATCATTGATGTTCTAATTTCACCGGCAGCTTCGGGTTGACGACCGCTTGCTTCCATAGCAGCACTTGCTAATTTACCAATACCGAATGCACCACCTATAACGGTTAATGCTGCGCTAAAACCAGCTGCTAAATATGCGTATTCCATTTAACTTCCTCCTATTATGTACTGTTATTAAATAATTAATGCTCTTGATGATATGCCATACCTATAAATAGCGATGACAACATTGTAAATATATATGCCTGAATTAGTGCGACTAAAATTTCAAGCAAGAAAATAAACAATGCAAACGAAATCGAAACCGGAACTACAAAATACGTCCTTAAAATAAATATCAATCCAAGTAATGCCATTATAACAATATGACCGGCAGTCATGTTTGCAAAAAGACGAATTGCCAATGCAAACGGTTTGGTAAACAATCCTAACAGTTCAACTACAAACATTATAGGAAGCAGCCACATCGGAATTCCGTGTGGAATTAATCCTTTGAAATATCCGAAGAATCCATTCTTCATAATTCCGCCAATCTGAATTACAAAAAAGGAAATAGTTGCTAATGTTGCAGTTACAGAAATATTACTTGTGGCAGTTGAACCGTAAGGTATAAGACCTAAAAAGTTACATGTTAGAATAAAGAAAAATACAGTAAGTAAATACGGTAAAAACTTTTCGAAACCGTGACCAATCGTTGGTCTGGCAATTTCATCACGGACAAATACAATAAGTATTTCAAGCAAATTAGTTATGCCGCGGGGTACAAGAGATTTCTGATAAGATTTTCTTGCCACAATAAATGCAAGAACCAGTAAGATAACCGCAATCCACATAAATACAACGTGCTTGGTAATAGAAAGATCCATTCCAAACAAATGAATTTGCGGTAAATGAATTATGCCGAATGGGGTTAAATCCAGTTCACGCGCATCCAAAACATGGTGCATTATCCATCCGGTATCCTGGCTACCCGAGGCTGCTTTTAATGTGTCTGTTACAATGGTTGAATCAGATGTCCACATTTACTTGATTTTTTAGGATTATGTGACTTTTTCAGCTTTTTTCTTAAACAAAACTATTTCATATGTAAGAAACAAGATATACCATATGAAGAGTGCAAATATAAACGCATATTTGTCAATATTCAAGAATTTTATCACTACAAACACACCAATAAGTGTCAATATAAGCCGGAAAGCCATACCGCCAAGATTGTAAATGAGGAAAGTCTTATTGTTTTTATTCTTTGAATACTCCCAGAAAATTAGAAAAAAGGTAAAATTTATCATCATAATTATGCTGGCATAAAAAACAGAATCTCTAAAGACAGTGGTAATAACTTGATAATGATGCATAACTAAAAGGCATAGTATGCAAATTGCGGGAAGTAGTAAGGGGTATTTAATTTTTCTTATCAATTTTCTTGTTGAGGGTTAAAACAGTTTTAATAAAATTATAAATTCCGGCAAATCCGCCTATAAGTGAGAAAGCGATCATTAAAAAAGGTTCTGTATTGAATTGATTATCTAACCATCTACCAAGAAAAAACATTAAGATGATAGTTGCAGCAAGTTGAGTTCCAAGACCAAGGTAAGGTCCAATTTTTCTATAACTATCAGAAAATTTTGAAGTGTAATTCTCTTCACTCATTCAAATACTTTGGGTTCAGACTTGTTCTGATCCATAGAACTGCGCCCATCGAAAAAGGCACCTTCTTCAATTATTAATGTTCTTGCAGTAAGATCACCTTTAAGAACAGATTTGGATTCCAATCGTAATTTTTCATCAACCATTACTTTCCCTTCAATTTGACCGCTCATAGTTATACTTCGGGCTTTAACTTCACCTTTAATATGGGATGTATCGCCCAATGTAAGGTTGCCGCTAACCGAAATGTTTCCATTGATAATGCCATCAATTCTAACGTTACCTTCACTTTTTAAGTCGCCAATAATTGTAACTCCGTTACTTATAATACTAACATCTTCTGAATGAGAATCTTTTTTAGCAGCCATTTGCATCTCCTATTTAATTAAAATTTCTTCGGGATTTATTGGTTTTCCATTATGCCAGATTTCGAAATGAAGATGTGGACCGGTAGTATTCTTACCCGAATTACCGCTTAAAGCAATCAATTCACCTTGTCTTACAAAATCGCGCTGTTTTTTTAATAGCGATGAACAATGCTTATAAAGCGTAATATAACCGTTATCATGGTTAATAATTATCATATAACCGTTTTCGTAAGTATAATCGGAAAAGACAACCATTCCGCCACTTGATGCATAAACAGGCGTTCCGGAAGGGACACCATAATCAATTCCGATATGACCTTTTTCAGAATTAAATTTCTGAGTTATAATACCTGTAACCGGTTCTAAAAAAATTAAGTTAGAATTTGATTGAAGGTTTTTATTGAATAGATCAACAATTACACGAAAAATGTTACCGCCTACAGGAAGTTTTTTGTGGATTGTTTTTTTAAGAGTATCGTAAAGTGGATTTGAAGAATTTATTGAATCGGTCTTTGCTAATTTAAGTGCATACTTCATTCGTTCGTTTGTACTGGCAATTTTTTGAAGCTGACCGTTTAACAATTCGACCTTGCTCTGTAGATCATTAATTTTATTCCGCTGCGCTATTAGTTCCTGATTATCCAGCACAAAAATAAAATCCTTTAGCGGGGTAACTGAAAGTATAAAAATTAATACAAGCCATGCAATAAAAGTGTATATCAGTGTATATGCAGTAATTCGGAACAAACTGAATTTATAACTCTTTGTAGAAGAATCGGGATAATTTGGAGTTACATAAAAAGTTGTTTTTCTAATAAAATTCCACTTAAACCACTTCATTTCATTTCCTTAATGAGCGAAACAAATATATAAATTTGAGAGCTATTTTTCTTGGGGAATAAGGATTTGATTTATCTTTTCGATTACTAAATCAGGCAATAATTTTAATCCGCATTCAAAAGTATTTATAGGACATTTTCTTTTCCCATGGATTCCGCACGGTTTGCATTTTAATCCATCCACAGATAAAGAAATGCTTTCCCGATTGTACGGATAGAAACCAAATCCCGGTATGGTAGAACAATACAAAGTAATCACAGGAATATCTGCTGCCATTCCCATGTGTGTGGGTGCACTATCGTTACATATTAGTAATTTTGATTTCCGCAACAGTTGAACTGACTCAATAATATTTAATCTTCCGGCAAGATTAATTGAACCGGTGTAGTTTTTCTTATTTAGCCGATCACATATTTCAAAATCGCTTTGTCCTCCAATAAATGCAACGGAATAATTTTTCTTAATTAGATATTCCGTTATTATTTCAAAATATTCTTCAGGATATTTTTTTGTTTGCCAGACCGAACCCGGGGCAATAGTTACGACAGGTTTAGAGACGTCTTTTAATAAATCGTTTACTTTTTTTTCAATCTCATTAGAAGTATTCATCTCCGGGAGAATTTTCCAATTCTCATTTTCAACATTAATACCAGCAAGTTTAAGATTCCGATTTACTTCATGTTCGGTTTTATCATATCTAATTGTGCGGTTATAAACAAAACTAAATGATGCGTTATCGAAACCAAATGAGTTCTCAACGTTCAGTAGTAAAACCAGAAGTGTGGTTCTGAATGAACGGTGCGGTGAATAAATTCTTGTGTAATTACTTTTCTTAAGTTGAATAGCAAATCGAATTAATTGCAGTATTGATTTATGTTTCCCTTTTTTATGGAACGGAATTACATTATCCACGTAAGGCGAGCATTCAAATATTTCTTTTGTTGTTGGAATAGATATAACATCTATTGAGCTGTTGGGAAATTTTTCCTTTAACTTTTGAATCATGGGCAAAGTCAGAATTGCATCCCCAAGAAATGCCGTTTGTATTACAAGTATTTTCTCTTTACCGGTTAATATTTCCAAAGTTTATGCATCCAGAAATATTGTTCGGGAGTTTCTTTAACATGTTCTTCGAGCAGACTTATATAATTTTGTGTTAATAGAGAAATACGGTCTTCCTCCAATTCCGGTAAACTTGAAAGGTCTAATTCTCTTATGGTAAGCTTATAAGTAAAATCCTTTTTGCGTTGAATTAAGCCAATCAATAATTCACACTTTGTTCTATTGACTATAGCAGCGGTTCCCGTATAATATGCTGTGGGCTGATTAAAGAAATTAAACCTCGGTCCATCCTTGTGTCCACGCTGATCGCCAGCTATTAAAACGACCTCCCCTTTTGTTAGAGCTTGATAAATAGATTTAACCGAAACACCCGTTGGAATTATTTTGGTATGAGCAACATGCCGTGTTTCTTCAAGCCACTTTGTTATATACGGATTACGCTGTGGTTTTACAAGAACATTAAATTTTCCATCCAACTTTGGAGCTAAATAAGAAATAATAAATTCCCAATTACCGAAATGTGCGGTTAATAAAATTATTCCTTTTCCGCTTTCAAGTTTTTCTTCAATTAAGTTAAGCCCCGAACATTCAACTTGACTATCAATTACCGATTGAGACAGATGAGGAATAATCATTAATTCGAAAAATGTAATTGTAATACTCTGATAATTCTTTCGGGCAATAGAACGGATTTCTGATTTTGATTTTTGTGGAAATGCTTTTTGAAGATTTGATATTGCAGTACTTCGCCTAATAGGAATAAAATAATAAATAAAAATTCCAACTCCGGAAGCAAATTTTCGTGTTTTTTCGAGTCCCAGTTTATTCAATACAAAGAGAATTGAACGGAATAAGAAATACTCGATTTTATTTTTGTCTATTTTCAATTTTTATAGAGTAGTTATTCTTCTCATCCAGTTTTCGTCCTTATATTCTCCCCTCATTGTAGAATGTAGAAGTTCATAATTCCCGAAACCGGTAAGGTCGCCAAAAATAAATGAAACGCCTCCTTCAATTCCGCTATAGAACCAGACTTCATAAGGTTTCAAATTCGCTTCACTCGGGAAATAATCTTTCTGATCGGGTTCACCATATAATAAATAGACTCTTCCCCTATCGCTTAAATAACCGGCTTTCATTCTGGTAGTAAAATTACTATTAACATATTCAATTCTTTTCATGTATTCAATTTTAAATTCATTTATTGGAGTAGAAAGATCCGTATCGCGGTTTTTCCAGAACCTGTAGAGAAATTCTCTCTTTGCATTCAACGAGTCGATTAATTTATACTGATTAACTTCTGTATTTGATGCAATATATTTTGCTTGCTGGAACATCAGGTCGCATTCTTCAACAGTCATTAATGCAAATTCACTACCAATAAAACTTCCGCTAATCCTCTGCAATTGTTCTGTGCTTGTTACACCCGGATTATGAAGGAAAAATCTTTTTGATGAAACATAAGCACGCTTTGTTTTATTATCGATCAAACTGAATTCAAGATTGTATGAATCGGTAGGAAGTTTTGATAGATTTATAAGTCCATATTCAACAATCGAGTTAGAACTCTGGCTTACTTGTTTTTCGGTTTTATAAACAGACTGACTAAAACTGTTAAAAATATTTTTTTGTAATGTAAAATTAGATGATGGATCTTCCAGATTTAGGTTATACAATTCAGAATAGAAAAATAGAATCGGGCTTTTATCAGAATAAACCATTGATGGATTTGGAATAACTTCAAGCGAGTTTTTATAAAAGAGAGAGAGTGGATCAGCATCAATTTTTTTTATGTTAGCTGATAATTCAATATCACTTACCGCAAATTTTTTATTCTCGTATGGTTGAATAAAAAGTTTCTCATTTATAGTCTTATTTAATGCGGGGTTATTTGCATCATAAGCATTTACCAATAGCGAGTATTCACCGCCCGGTATAATAAAACCGAATACTCCTACCAGGTTCTTATCAATACCGTCTTCTTCATTAATAATATTTTGAATCTTCCAGTCCTTTTTGATAAAGAAAGTATCGGCTTTAATATCCTTCATTTCAATCCTAACAATTGCTTCCAGAAGTTTGCCGGATGGGGTTTCTGTTACTTTCATATTTTTAGGATTAAGATCGTAATAGAATTCCATAAAAACTGAGGAGGAATCGAACTTGAACTTAGCAAAATCGAATTCAAATTTAAGCTCGTTCTGTGCAAATCCTGCAGATGTTAAAAAGATTGCAGACAGAAAAGTAAAAAGTAATTTTTTCATTAATCTTCTCCTCAAGTTTATAAATTTCCGGAAAGTTAAATAACTAATAATACGTTATTTATCAATCCATAAAGAATTTCAGAAAAATGTAAAACAAGCATCTTTAAAATAAAAAAACCCGAGCACCTAACATAGGTGCTCAGGTTTTTAAAGCTATTTACAAATTACAATCCTAATTGAATTGTAAATATGTGATTATCCTCGAAGAATTTGGTCTGTCTGAACGCATAATCAACTTTAATCTTTGTTCCGCCTAAATCGTACTTTAGACCAAGACCTGCGGTTAAGCCGTAGATATTAGCATCTGCATTATCCAATTCGGGTAGGAACATATATCCGCCTCTTACAAAGAACATGTCGTTAAGACCATATTCCATACCCAATCTAACTTCATCACCATAGTAGTTAGCATTCTGGTATGTTCCGGCAAGCTGCAGATAATTAGAAGCATTAAATACAAGATTATAGCTCATACC
>JAGVBL010000223.1 GCA_020059785.1 Ignavibacteriales bacterium
CGGCATGCAGAACCGATCGTATTGCAAAGTACAATCAATTATTAAGAATTGAAGAAGAACTTGATACTACCGGTGTATTCCCCGGAATTTCAGCAATAAATTATTCCGGTAAATAAATATTTTTTTATTTCATTCAGCCTCGCTTTAGGCGGGGCTTTTTTATCTCTATAACATTAATTGAGGAATTTATGCCAAAACATTCGTTACAAACAATTAATGCTCTTATCAAGAAAAATAAAATTGAAGTTATTGATTTGAAAGCAATTGATCTTGCCGGAAGATTACACCACATCTCACTCCCCATGCATGATAATTTGATGTCTAAGATAATTAAGGAAGGAGTTGGTTTTGATGGATCAAGTTATGGTTTCAAAAAAGTTGAAAACAGCGATATGATTTTGATTCCGGACCTTGATACTGCAGTTGTCGATCTTTTCAGGGAAGCACCGACTTTAAGTTTTTATTCAAATATTGTACTAACGGATGAGAAAAGATCCCGTTTCACTCAGGATGGCAGATACCTTGCAAAACAAGCTGAAGAATTATTGAAGAAAACAACAGGTACAGATCAATCCATGTGGGGACCGGAATTTGAATTCTATATTTTCTCAAAAGTTAATTACGATACAAGAACAGCAACATCATACTATACGGTTGAACATGCAGAAGAGTTTTATAAGAAAGCATATCATGCAGCAAATCCATTTGATATTTATGATGATTTTAGAGACGAAGCATGTAAGCTGCTTTCAAAATTTGGAATAAATGTAAAGTATCATCATCACGAAGTTGGTGAAAGAGGTCAACAGGAAATAGAAACCTATTTCTCTAACCTATTAGACACAGCAGATAATATTGTTACCGCGAAATATGTTCTTTTCAATTTTGCACGTCAAAAAGATTTATTCATTACATTTATGCCAAAGCCGATGTATCAACAAGCCGGCAATGGTATGCATTTACATCTGTTTCTTACAAAAAAAGGGAAGAATGCTTTTTACAAGAAAGGTGCATATGGCAATCTTAATGAACTGGCTCTATATTTTATCGGCGGATTGTTGAAACACGCTCCTGCTCTCTCTGCATTTACAAATCCCAGTACTAATTCTTATAAACGTCTTGTCCCCGGTTTTGAAGCACCTGTAGCTCTAACTTATGGGCAGGGTAACCGTGCATCTGCAATTAGAATTCCTAAATATATTTCCAACCCTGATGAGGTAAGGTTTGAGTATCGACCGCCTGATGCTACTGCAAATCCCTACCTTTGTTTATCGGCTATGTTGCTTGCCGGAATTGATGGTGTTGTTAATAAAATTGATCCGGTAAAAGAAGGTTTCGGACCATACGACCGTAACTTTCTCGATGATGAAACCAAACATAAAATACACATGCTTCCAAGAAATTTGGCAGAAGCGCTTGATGCACTTGAAGTTGATCATGAATTCTTGAGAAGAGGGAACATTTTTACCGATGAGTTGCTTGAGCAATGGGTAAAGATTAAAACCGAAGAAATTCAGGCAATTGGAACGATGCCGCATCCTTTCGAATATAAAATGTATTTCAACTTATAATTTATTGCGGCGGATTAGGAATTCTTGTTTTATCATAATCCGCTAACTATATTTTATTGTGTAAAAAGAAATCCTAAATGATTAATATAATTTGTTGTTATATCCTTATTGCACTTTCTTTAAATTTCATCTCGTTGAATAATTATTTTGCTCAAACAAATTTGCAGGGACCCTCAAAAAACAAAATCGGTTTTTCTATTGGATATGGCGATCAGGAAATTAAAATGCTTGGTTTCGGTGTAGACCTTAAAGTTGATTATTCTTATGAAATATTTTTTGTGCAATTTCATTATGTACATTCTATACTTAATAATTATCCATGGGGAATTGGTCTGATATTACAAACAGAATATGGAATTACATATTACAAACCGAATAAAAATTTTCAAGCTAATATGAGAAGTCAGGAAATTGGAATGGGCGCCGGAGTAGTTTTTTACTTCACTATTATAGATGACTTATTGAATACTTATTTCCTGGCTTCTACCGGTCCCCATTATTCTCAAAAGTCACCCGATAGACAGATATCGGGATTTATGTTTAATAGTAATCTGGATATTGGTGTTAACATTGGTATGCAAAACAACTTATCCCTGGATATTCGTACTGGATTCAGGCATTTATCAAATGCAAATCTCAAAATTCCGAATGGCGGAATAAATAATTGGATAATTAGTTTCGGGATGTTTTATAATTTATAAAATAATTTAGCTTACCATAAACAAATTTGATTAAACTGTCATTTGAAAATACTTGTAGTTAACATAAAATATTTGGGTGACCTGGTAGTATCTACTCCCGGAATCAGATCCCTTTCCAAAACTTATCCCGATTCAGAAATTGTTTTGTTAATAAGAAAAGGATTCGAACCGGTATTCAAAAATAATCCTTATGTAAAAAAGATAATTTCTTTTGATACTGATTTAAAGGGAAACAATAGCATAAAAAAATTTTTCTCAGGAATAAATTTTATTAACCAAATCAGAAAAGAAAAATTTGATGTAGTAATTGTTCTTCACCCTGGTGACAGACCTGCATTCTGGGCCTGGTTGTCAGGATCAAAAATAAGAATTGCACCCGCCAAACAGAGTTTTTCATTTCTGTTTAATAGACTTGTGAATGTTGAAGAAAACTCGATTAGTTATCTTGAATATTATAACAAAATAATTTCCTCATTTGGTGTTACAATAGATTCATACAAAACAGAAATTTTCTTGTCGGAGAACGATGTATTACAATCCGAAGAATTTTTAAGGATCAATGACATTAACAAGAAAAATATTCTCGTTGGAATTCATCCCGGCGCAAGCGAACCGTCAAAAATCTGGAAAACCGAAAACTTTGTTCAACTGATTAATAAACTTTTATCGGAACCCGAAATTAAAATCATAGTATTCGAAGGACCTCAGGATAAAGATGTATGCACAGAAATTAAAAATAAGTTTGAAGGAGAGCGCAAAATTTACTTTTTAAAAACCGATATTCTTAAAGTTGCAGCACTTATTAGTAAATGCAAACTATTCATTTCCCATGATACAGGTACAAGACATTTGGCTATTGCAATTAAGACACCGGTGCTGGCACTAATTCCTGAAGACTATGAAAAGTGCTGGAATTTTTATTCTGATGTTAATAATCATTTTACAATATTTGGTAAAAGAAATTATTCTAAATCAGATATAAATGTAAAACCTTACCTTGATGGTATTAAAGTAGAGGATGTTTATAAAAAAGCCGGTGAACTTTTAAAACTATGGTAAATAAAAACTTTGAAAGAATATTAATAATAAAATGGGGAGCGCTGGGTGATCTGATTGCAGCAACTCCGGCAATTAAAACCGTCCGAGAAAATTATCCCGATGCCGTAATTACACTTTTAACTAATCCTTTAATGAGTCAACTGATCCCTCCCGGGTTTTTAGTAAATGAACATTTAATTGTAAATACAAATAGAAACAAAGTTGAAGATTCTCTTCTGAAACAATTATTGATTGCGTTAAAGTTAAGAAGAAAAAAATATGACCTGGCGATAAACTTAAGGTGGACATCCGAAAGAGCTGCATTATTAACATACTTATCCGGTGCTAAGGAAAGAATTAGTAGTGGTCCAAAAAAAATGATGAACTTATATACTATCCAATTAGATCATCCTGTTGGCAGATATCACGAAATAAATAGGAATCTTGATATTGTTAGAGCTTTAGGTACAGTTGTTAATGACGATAATCCTGTAATTTATATTTCTGATGATGATAAAAAATATGCTGAAAATTTTTATAACAATATCAGTCTAAATAAAGAAAATACAATTTGTATTCATCCCGGTGCAAGCAGATCTATTAGAGCATGGATGCCGCTAAGATTTGCTGAAATTGGTAAACGAATTGCAGAAGAATTCAATATGAAGATTGTTGTTACCTGGGGTAGTAATGAGTCCGCGCTTGCTGATCAGGTTGTATCAAATATTGGACGCAATGCGGTTAAAGCACCACCGACAAATACTATCGGGCAACTTGGTGCATTGATAAGTCACTCGAAATTATTTTTTTCAAATTGTACTGGTCCTATGAATGTTGCGGTTGCGGTCCGGACTCCTGTTGTTGCGTTACTCGGTTCTTCAGATCCTATTGACTGGGGTGCTTATGGAAATCAACACATTAATATAAAATCTCCTCTTAAACTGGAACATTATTCTGATGAAGATGAAAGGCGGGCGATGGAAGCAATTTCGGTTGAAATGGTCTGGGAAAAAATTTCAAAAAGAATAATGGAATTAAATTCTGTTAATAAATTATAATCGTAAGGAAATAATTAATCTTTATATGGAAAATTTTTATGCCTCTTGTTGGTGAATTTTTTGCACTCTTAACAGCAATCCTTTGGTCTGGAACATCAATAGTATTTACAGAAGCATCGGTAAGGGTAGGTTCTTTGTATGTTAATATTACAAGGTTACTTCTTGCTGTAGTTTATTTATCGGTTACAATAATTGTTTTTAACCTCACTATAAATTTATCGGTAACACAGGTATTTAATTTAATAATAAGCGGGTTTGCCGGTTTAGTTATAGGCGATACATTTTTATTCAAATCTTTTCAGCATATCGGTGCACGTTTAAGTATGCTTGTAATGGCTCTTGCGCCGGGTATCTCTGCAATTTTAGCATTTATTTTTTTAGATGAAGTAATTTCTTTTATTGGTGTGATGGGAATGGTAATTACTATCTCCGGAATAGCAATGGTTGTTTTGCAGCGTAAAGAAAAACCTACTTCTAATTATAAAGTTGATAATAGCGGAATTATTTATGCACTTATTGGTGCAATTGGCCAAGCAGTCGGTTTAATATTTGCCAAGTTAGCATTTAACGAAGGAGAGATAAATGGATTTGTTGCCGCATTGGTAAGAATTACTTCTTCAATAATTTTTCTTTATCCGTTATTTCTATTTGCAAAAAGAATTAAAAACCCGTTCTCAGTATTTAAGAATAATAGCAAAGCGTTGGTTCTAACCATAATCGGTTCTATCATCGGTCCATTCCTTGGAATTACATTCAGTTTAATTTCTGTTTCTCATGCAAAAGTTGGAATTGCCTCAACATTAATGGCTACTGTTCCGATAATTATGCTTCCAATGGTTCGATATTATTATAAAGAGAAATTATCATGGATTTCAGTTGTAGGTGCGTTCATTGCTGTGGGTGGAATTGCAATTTTGTTTTTGAGATAATCCGTAGAGAATGGATTTAGTCTGATGAGTAGTCATCAAGAAGTTTTTTATAAAGAATGTAATCACCTTCACTGAAGCAAACAAAAATTACTTTCTCAATTATTTTATTTTCAATCAAAAAATCACTTACAGTTTCAAAAGCAATTTTTGTTGCCCGTTCAAATGGAAATGAGTAAACACCTGTACTTATTGCCGGGAAAGCAATCGTCTTAATTTTATTCTCAACGGCAACCTTTAATGAATTCTTATAACACCCGGCAAGTAGTTTATCTTCATTGTTATTGCCGTCATGCCATACAGGTCCCACCGTGTGAATTACATATTTAGCGGGTAACTTATAACCTTTTGTAATCTTTGCTTCACCCGTTTGACAACCCCCTAAAGTTCTGCATTCTTCCAGAAGTTTTGGTCCTGCAGCTCGATGTATTGCTCCATCCACTCCCCCGCCTCCAAGTAAAGATCTATTAGCCGCATTTACAATCGCATCTATTTTTAATTTGGTTATATCACCCCGAACTATTTCGATTCTGTTATTCATCTATGTTAGTAAGACGCAATATTAATTCCTTTTGTTGAGGAAAATGTTTTATTAAGTGATCTATTATCCCGAATTCAAAGTCAGCAAATTCAAATCCCGGTGAGACTGTACAGCCAATTAATGCAAATGAATTTTTGTTTTCAACTTCAGCAGCAAAGAATGTTTCTTTGGGAATGACGAATTGAAGTGTTTCACCAGATAGTAAATTATTCCCCAATTTCAATTGTTTATAACCGCTTTTCGCATCGAGAAGATGAATTAGCAAAGGAGACCCGTAATAAAAATGCCAGATCTCATCAGATTTTAATTTATGAAAAACAGATATTTGTTCTCCTACAAGCATATAATAAATTGATGTTGAAAAAGATCTGCCGCTGTTATAACGGTCGGGCAGAGAGTTCCTTTCTATCGTTTCTTCTGAGCGATAAGACTCGCGGTAATATCCGCCTTCCGGGTGTGGCTTAAGTTCAAGCCGATTTATAATTTCTTCATGATTAATCATTTTATACCAAATAAAAATTCTAAAGGGACGTCTATTCTATGTGACCAATCTATTTCCGAATGCTTTCCACCTTTAACAAAATAACAAAATAAATTTTTCCTGTTAACAAAACCCTTTTTACGCAATAGCAGACACATCTCCTTGTTATCCCTAATCAATTGTTTCTCATCGCACCCGCAGTCTAAATAAATTTTTTGTTCTGAATGATTTCTATTATCATTTGTAACGGTTTCAAAAATTTTTCTATTATCCGTCCATAAGGAATTAGACATGCATGCAGCTTTACCGAATATTCTAGGATAATGCCATGCCATCTGGAAAGAAATTAATCCGCCCATTGATGAGCCCATTACTGCTGTATTCTTTTTATCACTTTTGGTTTTGTAATTCTTGTCTATGAAGGGCTTTAACTCCTTTATAATGAATTGTATATATTTTTTACCCTTGAACGTAAAGTAGTTGTATTCTTCCAGCCGGTCTTTATTATTGTAAATGCCTACAACAATTATTTCTTCAACCTTTTTTTCTTTTATTAATTCGGTTAGTACTTCGTCTATTCTCCAGTCGTGTCCAATATATGATGTGTGCGGACTGAATAAATTTTGTCCGTCATGCACATACAAAACCGGATACATTTTAGTGGAGTTCTGATAGGAAGGAGGCAGCCAGACAATTATATCGCGTTCGTTCTTAAGATTAATACTATAGAACTCATGATGAAATTCAATATGTCCGACAATTTCTTCTTGACCAACCCTGGGTTTATTTTCTCTAAAAACTATCATCCTTCATTTGTAATTTAATTGCGGGTTCGAATATAATATTTTTGTGTAAAATTAATGACCCCTTGACCTATTATATAAAATCGAAATTATTATTAATTTTCTTCAGAAGAATTGATGTGCATTAAATACATAAGATATACATGAAGATTAAGAATAATAGCTATAATTACAACCAAAGGAATATAATTTGTAATTGGTGCGGATTATCTTCAAAAATTGTTTGCGTCCATGGACATGGTCAATGTTCAAATTGCGGAATTAATATAGAAGAATGCTGCAAAGGGGAAGTCTGCCAGCCCCACAACAATTCTGAAAATGAAAACTATACCGAACCCGAAAGTGAAAAGTAAATTTCTTTCAAAAGCTGTCTTATAATTAACCTCAATCTCAACTTGATACTTCTTATTAAAAACTACAGCCTCAAATTAATATAAAATCCAACTTCTCCTTTGGCATTACACTTGTTTTGAGTTACTAAATACTTTAAAACCGGACTTATGGAACTGATCGAGATAATTTTTACAATACTGATATTAAGTAGCGCATTTCTGTTGATTGTCATTTTAGTTTCATACATTTTTTCAAGAATAAAGAGGGACGAAACAAATAATATTAAGCCATCTAATAATTTGAAACCAACTTATAATAAATATAATTATCAAAACCAGGTTCCACCATTGATCCGCAATAATATCCATAATCCGCAGCCTATTATTTTTCATGTAGATCAATTTATGAACAGGGATACTAAAATTGTTAGAAAGCAAACATTTTCAGGTCGCGATATTCAGGGATCTCTCAGATTAAAAAGTACTAATTCCAGTCCTAAAAATCCCTTTAATGGTAGCCGTTATAAAATAATAAATGAAGAATTAAATAAAGATCAAAAACCTTTTGTAGTTAACTTTTACCAATAGTAGCTTCAATAAATATTTTCACCTCGGGCTAAATTGAATAGTAATAACAGATCCAATAAATGTATCCGCACTTTCTTAATTTTTTTTACGATGATTTTTTGTTATTATTTCATTTGAAAAAATGATTTATACGTCCGAATAAAATCCGGAGAATCGTCTTCATCTTTATATTTTACAGATGGCGCCATTGCATTTTTAATGCATCAATAATTTTAATCTACCATTTTCTATATCCCAATTAATAAGCGAAAAATTTTTAAGGAGAATTTATGCCTTCATTTTCAAAATGCGTTCAGGAAATGAGAACCTCTGAAATTAGAGATTTAATGAGTGTTGCAACACGCCCCGATATTATTTCATTTGCAGGAGGAATGCCCAATAATGATCTTTTTCCGGTTAAAGAAATTGATGAGATATATAACAGCTTAA
>JAGVBL010000090.1 GCA_020059785.1 Ignavibacteriales bacterium
AAGAAATTGTGTTACCAAATTGTATAGTTAATAATTCATACCACACAAGTTTCTGAAAAGAAGTACCATACATGTCCATGGCAACATCAAACATTTTTCTTTTTCCTTCGAAGTATTCGTTCAACTGCAATTTGCATTTTTTGATGAATTGATTTTTTGATAGTTGATCAACCGCATTTTCATCGGTAAAGAAAACATCTGTTATACCTCTTTCGGATGCTCTTATACATACGGTTCCAATAGGTGATGAAATGAAATCTATATGAGAGTATAATTGATTCATTTTGGCAGTAAAGCTACTTAACAAGTAGTCTTTTCAATATATCGATAATTTTTTCACGCAGAAGTGGTTTAGGAATAAAATCCGAGAATCCGGCGGCCATAAAATTTTCTCTGGCACCCGGCTGGGTATATGCAGTAGATGCAATTATAGGTATATCTTTATGTCCGGGCATTTTTTGAATAATTCTTAACGCATCCAATCCGTTATATTCACCTTGAAGATTAATATCCATTATAATTACATCGAAGCGCTTGGCTTTAAGCAGTGGCAATGCTGCTTCAAAACTCGGTGCAAATTCTATACTCTTTAAATCACGCATCTGATTTTTGAATAATATTTGAGAATCAACCTGATCTTCAAAATACAGAACGCTTAATTGTGTAACATCAAGCTCCTGAAACTTTGGAATAATATGAGGTTTTTCAGAATCCGGAAGAATCTGTTTAACGGGTGTCCTCAAATTCTGAACCGGCGGTTTTACACTTTCAAGTTCGTAAGTAGTTTTTTCACTAACAGTAAATTTAACAGGGAATGTTAAACCAAATTCAACAGCTTCATTATCTTTCATTACAACATATTTCTTTGCAGAAAGTAGATCGATAAGCCTATTCGTAAGTCTTAATGAAAAACGTGAAAAACCATAATTTCTTCTAATGACTGATTCTTCATCAGAAAAGACATCGTTAAAACCTTTTAGTAATGAGGGACTTATTACTTTTTTAGAATCTTTAATTGAAACGACAATTGTATTTTCATCGATGTTAGAAGCGGATAAGTAAACAACATTTTCTTTTGTTATCTGAATAGCAATTTTTACAAACAAACTAACAAGCGATATAAACTTTTGTTTGTCGCTTTCAAGTGTAAGTGAGGAAGATATTTTTCCTAATTCCAGTTCAACTTTTTTAGATTCGCATAATTTATAAGTATTCTCTTTCACGGAATTAAGAATATCAACAAATTTTATTGCTTCCGGTTTGAATTTAACCACCTTTTGCTGAAGAGCTGAATACTCAACTGCATTATCCATTATCTGTAGAAGCAATTTTTGATTTTCTTTTATTATGTCAACAGCTTCTTTCTGTTCGTCGGATGGTGATTCAATACTTTCCCATAGTTCCTGTGCAAATCCAAGAATAACATTTATCGGTGTCAACAATTCATGAAACATGTGTGAAAGGAATGGAGAATCAATCTTTTCAGCATTTTCATCTTCTAATTTTTTTACTTCTCCGTTTTCCGATTTTTCTTCAACCGGTTTTAATATTATTGAAAAACTCTCTATTTCCCCGTTGTAATCTTTAATTGGTGTTGCTATTACAATTGATTTGAACGGAGAACCGGAAGGTTTTTTAAATTCCAATTCAAGTGATGTTGTTTTTAACAAACCGCTATGGAATATATTTTTATTAACCTTTGCCCGGTCATCATCGGATACAAGAGAAATAAAGGGACGTGATTCAAGATCCTTTTTTGAATATCCGATTTTTCTGGAGACCTGCTCATTCGAAGTTAAAATAAATCCGTCTTTATCGGTAATTAATATTAAATCGCTTGTATGATCATAAACGGATTGCAATAGCTGGTTCTTTTTCTTCTGTTCTACATTTTCACTAACATTTTTAATTATGTTAAGGTGAGCTTTTTTGGATTTATATTCAACCGTTGTTCTTGATAATTCAACTAGAATTGAAGAACCATCGCTTTTTTTATGACGCCACGGACCCGGGCTGAGTGTTTTGCTATCCGATGATTGAATTAATGTTTGAATATCTTCAGGTGCATATAAATCTGTAAGGTCCATGTTCAAGAAATCATTCCTCTTGTAGCCATATAACTTTAATGCAGCTTCGTTAACTTCAAGGAATTTAAGATTCTCAAGATCGTAAATGAACATAGCATCGGGAATATTATTTAGTAGCGAATCATATAATTGAGCTTTACTTTCATTTAAAATCTGTAATTCGTTTTTAGGACTTAAAATAATTATTGCACCAGCAATTGATTCATTCTCATCAATTATTTTTTCTACATTCACTTCCACATTGAGATTTCCTTTTTCCTCAAATGTGTAAGTAAAAACCAGATTCTCTTTTAGCGAATGATCCTGTAAATATTCATCTATCTTTCTATAAAATCCTTTCTCAAAGTATCTGGTTAATTCAGATTTTATTATGTCCTCTCTATCGGATATTAGCAACAGTTTTAATAATTCATTACTGTATGCGCTAATTTTGATTTCATGATCGACATACAAAATCGGGATAGGAAGAGTTTTGAAAATATTTTTGGCTTCAACCGAAATAGTGTCTAACGATTCAGCTTTTTCTATCTTCTGTGAAAATCCGATTATTGCAACCGTTTTGTTATCAAGGTCGCAAATCGGAAATTGAATTATTTGAAGACCTTTTTTAAGATCGGGTGTAATAGGAGAGGAATGACTATCTATAACAACTGAATTTGATGAATCGATTATATATTGATTAATAGTTTTATAAAGAGCGACCAGGTATTTGGGTAAATAATCCTGTTCATTTTTACCTTCGAGTTGGGCAGAAGTAAAGCCCAGAGTCTTTGAAAAAAAATCATTTACTAAAATAAATTTACCGCCCGGTTCTTTTATCCAGAAAAATTGATCCAGCTGGTTA
The DNA here is from genome assembly GCA_020059785.1 of Ignavibacteriales bacterium. Classification (GTDB taxonomy): domain Bacteria; phylum Bacteroidota; class Ignavibacteria; order Ignavibacteriales; family Melioribacteraceae; genus DSXH01. Next base: position 2,932 of record JAGVBL010000090.1, read on the forward strand.
ATGTCTTTCTGAAGTTTTGCTTTCTCTATAAAAGTAAACGGATAGGTAAGTTTAATTTTATTTATAATCGATAATAATCTCTTATCGCCGGTAAGTTTTTCTATTTCATTTGTTGCAATAATAAACTTTTTTGTTTCCCCTTCACTTTTTAATTCGGCTGTTGCAGAAAAACATACAATAAAGTAGATGTTATTTTCACTTTTAAGAGGAGAAAATGTTATTTCATAATTTTTTAATTCACTTTCGGATTTCAACGTAATAACATCTTTTACCGCTATTTCATATTTCCTTGTATCAATAAAAATTCTTTGTAGTATAAGCAGATTCTGTTCGTCGAAGAGATCGAAAAAATTAAGTTGGGGGGCTGCCGATGTTATTATTTTTTTTACTTCCGAGTTAAGCGCAATAATTCTACCCGATTTATCGATTATCAGGCATGGAAAATCCATCGACTTAGTAACTACGGTCTTTATGTTTCGCAAATCATCCATGAAGATTAAAATTCCTTATTGCACCAGGATTTGGACAGTATTTGAGTATGGTGTATATGTTCTTGTTCCCAGGGATTGCCTGACTCTATATTGATATATAATTCCTTTCTGAACAGTAGCCTCTGTTGCAGTTTTAGTATCTGCCGGAAGTTTGAATAGCTCCTGAAATTGTCCACTACCAACTTTTCTTTCAACAATTACCTCTTTTTCAAGAGGTGTATTATCATCCCATTTTAAGTTAACTACGTTAATACCAAGTGATACTGATAAGTTAGATGGGCCGGCAACATCGGTATAATAAGTTGATATAGAAACTTCATTTGAATAACCGCTTATTGATGTATTAGTAAAATAAGCTACCCTGTATTTGTAACCTGTACTTGGAGAAACAGAATTATCCTGGTACTCTTCGGTATTAGGCGGAACAATTGCAATTCTTTTGTATTCCGTTGTAAATGGATCTGTTCTTTCAATTATAAAACCGGATTCATTTACAGCAAAGTCAACCCACTTTAAATTAACAAGCGACGATCCAATTGCTTCAGCAGTTAAATTCCAAGGACCACCCGCAATATTTGATGTGCTAACTTCGTTGCTGAATTCCGAATAACCCGAATTATTATATGCTCTCAGCTTATAGTAATAAACTACAAATGCAGAAAGGCCACCATCAGTAGTACTTATTGTATTTGCCGGAAGTGTTTTAATCCTCCTATAAGTACCACCGCCTTCATCTTTGCGCCATAGTTCAAAACCTGTTTCATTGGAAGAGACATCATCCCATAATAAACTAACTGTAAAATCATTTAATTTTGCCAGAAATAAGTTTTGTGGGGTATTTGGAACTTTATCTTTTACATAAATATTTTCCTGAACTTTACTCTCTTTAGACCTTCCATTTTTATTATATACCTTAACAGAATATTTAATTCTTGTTCCTAAAAATGTTGAATCGACTGTAAGAAATATCTGGGGATTAGTTCCATCGGTATTCTGTTCATATCTCTGAACAAATTTCCCGTTTAGATAAATTTCGTAAAAGGATAATCCTTGTCCGCCAGAACCATCAGATGCCTGAAAAGAAATTTCATTCTTACCAACTTTTACAGTATCGTTTGTCACAGGCTTAAATATCTCAATAGTCGGAGTTGTTGATTGCTGAACATCGGTCAGGGATTCCACACAACTTGCGAGGAATATAACAAGAACAAACAATACAGATTTACCGACAAATTTTATCATATCAATTTTTTGTTTGGTTTAAATAAAATTTATTCATTTTCTATTAATAATTTAAGAAATACTTTCGAGTAATAATAATCGAATAAAAAAGAATAATCAGTCACTCTTATTTTCAAATTGGAAATTATCGGCTGGTAAATTTCATTAATAGTAATGCTTGCCATTAAGATAATTAAGTTAAGGATGCAATTTTATTTTTTAAAAATCTACATTATCAAAATCAACTAACAATGAACGTGTTTCATGAGGATTCATCTTATCGATATAGAAATAAATTGTCTGACCTTCATTCTTTAATTCGTACCTGGGAATTTTAGTATTAATAATATCTGACGATACATTTACATTTATAACTTTTTTATTAAGGTTTACCTGCACAACAAGTTCCTGTGTAACATTATCGCTTGGATTAGTAAATTCAATAGCAACTCTTCGTTTACTTCTTGTGTCGTAACGAACTTCAACTCCCTGTCTTCGGTTCCACCAATCTTTAAGCTGACTAAGACTTGTAATCCACATATTTTTACTTTTAGCATAACGCAATACGTGTCTAATTACGGAAGCATATTGTGGTTGAAGCTGATATTCAGAATGGACTTTAAATACGTATAATCCTCCTTCAAAAAGAATTCTATCTATATCCTCTTCATACGTATAAAGTTGAAAGTCAGTATTTGTTAAACCGTAGTTCTTAACTATTTCAATATCGTCACGGGCGGTCTTGGTAATAATCATTATCGATTTATTATTTCTAATTCTAATTTCGGGAACAGAGCGATCGGTTAAAGAATCGGTTATAAGGAAACTTATATTCTTTGCAGCCATTGCTTGAAGTGTATTGTCATCATAATAACCATTCAACGGCATAATTGCTCTAACTTCTCTACCAGATATCTTGCTTAGTGTATCTTTGGCAAAACCTACATTAAAAAACTGAGTCTCTTTGTCAAATAATTTATTAATTGTATCCTCAGGAGATTCAATAAATCCGATATCGA
>JAGVBL010000109.1 GCA_020059785.1 Ignavibacteriales bacterium
CCGACCGCACCAGTAGCAATTGACAATCCCATTAGTGCAACAAGTGAATCTGGAATATCGGGAACATCGAGGTGCATCAATCCGAAGGCAAATACTAATCCGCCTACTGCAAGTGTCCACAAAGCCATTTGTGTTAATGATAAAGATATCTTGCCATCGTAAGTTCTTATTACATCAAGCGGTCTTTTCTTTCGGACCCATTCGAAAGCAAAGGTAATGAGGATAATTACTATCAGTAAAATAATTGTGTAGAATATTCCTCCTATTCCGTTGCCAAGGTAAATTTCATTCTCGCTTATAACTGTTGTGTATTCAAGTTCTGTTTTAGCGTCAGGTTTGGCAATTTTTTTAGAGATCCATTTTACAACAGGTAGTAATCGCATGCCGGCGTCATTAATCGACATATGAATATCACTTAAGTCGAAGACCATCATAGTTCCTTTAATTGTACTTGTAGCTTCGTTCAGTTTGTATGTCATCGATTGATCCGATGCAATCTGGTATGGTCTGAATGGATGTGAACTATTGAGTACATTGCCAAATTTTGTGCGGGTGCTCTGGTAAATACCAATTAGAAAAAGTTGCGGTTCTTTATCTTCGGTTATATTCGCATTTGCAATGAATACTTTTACCGGGTGTGATCTTAACTGTCCGTCTGCCATAATAAGAATAGGCTTGCTGGAGCTATCCTGTGCAGATATGTGAGCAGCAGAAGTAATTACTATTACAAAAACGAGAAATAATGTTTTCACTTTATATTTTCTCCTTATAATGGATCACATATGAATTAAGACAAGGTTGATCATACAAAAAGTGCCGCAAGTGTAGGAACTTTTTTAGCAATTTCAACTGCAACATCACCCAGATCCTTTATCTGCTTAATCAATTGTGCCTGGTTGAGATTTGATTTTGTAGCTTCCTTAACCAGACTTATTAAATTGGCATAGATTTCTAAGTCAGTCATATCCGGAGTAATCAAATCAATTTCCTCTTTGGATAATCCTAATAATCCGTTTAGCTGCTCACTGTATTTGCCTTCAAATATTTTTCTGTTCTCTTCCAGTTTCTTTTTCATTTTCTTTTTGAATTCTTCGGCTGTCATTTACGCCTCCATTAATTATTGTTTTTTTGAATTAATCAATTCTTTGAATTTCTTTACAATATCATCAATGTTCTGATTTTTTTCTTTTGCCAGGTTAGTAAGAGTTCCAATTTCTTCCGATAAATCTGAAAGACCTTTTCCAACTGTTGTTCTGAAATTTGTTAGATTAAGTTTTGCCAGTATTTCATCTTGAGTATCATGAACCTTTAAAACTGATGCCAGATGTCCGGTTACTATTGAGTTCGCGTAATGAATCTGATCATATGCCTGGTTTAGATTAGTCAGTAATGTTGTGTATTGTTCTTTAACAGGTTTGAGCTGATCTTTTCTGAATGATTCAACTTCGTTTGTTATTTCAAGTAGAAAGATTTTGATTTTATCAAGTGCTTCTTTTTGAGCTGATCCGGTTGAACTTTGCCGACTCGCTTTTTCAATTGAATCTAGCAGATCATTCTTTATTTCCGGATCTTCCAAGGTGTTTTGTAGCTGGAAAGGGAGATAGACATCATCAATAAATTTGTTGATGTCAGTGAATAAACGCTGATAATATAAATCAACCAGTGCAATGTGGGATTTTCTCATTTCTGCCAAATCCCTTCCTACGGTTGCAGATAGTTCTACTGATTCTTTGGGTATTTGTGCGCAACCTGATAATGATAGCACTATCAATAAAATGGTGGTCTTAATATTCTTTATTAAAACCTCTCTACAAAATTGGTGATCGAAAATTTTGCTGTTGAATGGATTTTTTAATCGCATCTTATCCCCATAATTTGTTTAAAATAATTTTTTAGTCCGCAAAGACTTTTTTACATTTTAATAATAACTGGATAAGGTAAAGGGCAGAATAAGTTGGGATTAAAATCAGAAAGAATTTAATGAATCAGATCCCCTATAACTGCTCCATTAAATCATGTAACTGCTTAGAGGAGGGGGTTCTCTAAGTCGAACGCTGGAAACTTAACTTATAGCAAATTAAGATTCAAGTTGAGTATGAGATAATAAAAAGAAATTTACACAGAGAATAGCAATGTATTTAAGAGAATTGAGAATGAAACACTTTAAAAACTAAGCAACAGAAGATTTTATGAATTTTACAAACTCTTCAACCGTATAGAATCTGTAATCGGTTTTACATTCCCTGCACCTGTTACGCGAATATTCGTCCCATAAAACCAGTGCGCATTTCACCCCGGCACTTTCCGAAGCCATTACATCATGTATCGCATCACCAACCATTAAAACACGTTCGGGTTTAAGATTATACTGTTTTATAAATCTATTAATTCCATCGGGTGAAGGTTTATGCTCATCAACATCATCACCGCTCAGTATCATATCAAACTGATCATATAATCCGATCGACTTTAGAGTAATCTCAGCCGAGTCGCGTCCTTTACCTGTGAAAATACCAAGAGGAATATTATGCTCTTTAATAATGCTTACAGCGTCTCTCAATCCGGGAAAAATTTCAGCCATCTCCGAATGCTTCGATTCATAGAAATCAAAATAATCTTTGCGAGCCGATTCGTAATCCTCTTTCATCCACTCTTTTAGAATTACATCTTCAGTAGGACCGAAAAGCGCAACGATCTCTTCGTTTGTTAAATGTTTGTTTAGATATTTTTCTGCTACATGATTGAAACTCGCAAAAATCAGTTCGTGAGTCTCTGCAAGTGTGCCGTCAACATCAAAAATAATTCCGTCAAATAATTTCATTTTACCTCAAAGAGAAAATTATTACCGAACCATCGTATCTGGATGCAATAAACCGTTCTTTGTCTATGCGATAAAGCAAACTGAATGGGGAATAATCGTTATAATAAATCAGTTCGTATTTCGTATTATTTATTGATTTATACATTGAACCATTGTTTGTAAAAATAAAATTTCCGTTTACTGCAACTATATCCGTTGATGAATTTGAAAATTGTCCGTCAAATTTTACTTCTCTTTCAATTTTTCCTGTTTCACTATTAATAAGATAAATCCTACCGGACTTTCCTTTACAGAACAACGTTTTCTTATCCTTATCCAGCGTAAATATGTTTTGCAAATTTACTTTATCATATTTCCAGATAAGCTTTCCTAACAGATTATCAATTGAATACATTGTTCCATCCTCTGCAGCAACAAATACTCTCTTACCGTCAGTTGCTATTGAAGAATTGGAAAAATTTGTCCCGGCTTTTTCTTTCCACCGCCATATTAATAATCCATTGCGTGCATCTATGCAGTAGAGAAAACCATCATCGGCTGTAAAGAATATTTTATTGTTGATGGCTACCGGTTTGCTTCTTATCATTCCAGTAGCATTCGAGTTAACCCAGTATTCCTGTAATGTTTCCAGATCGTAACAGAAAATTTTACCTGACGAAGTCCCAAATAATATTGCCGTTTTTGAACCGGTAAGTTTAGGTATCATCAAGATTCTTGATCCCTGATATTCGGTTACACTCAATGATGTCGTAATTCGTTCTTCAAAGCCGATTGTCTGGATCTGTTCACCTGTAATTGCGCTTAGTGTTATCAGATCCCCCTGTAAGGTTGATATTGCAATTAAACGATCACTGATTACAGGTGTGCCTATTATGTTACCGAATGTATTGTAATCCCATATCAATTTTCCGGTTGAGTCGTAGCAAGTGACTATTCCATCATAACACGATGTATAAATATTACCGTTCCAGTAAAGGGGAGAAGTGTATGTTAATTTATCCAGTTCGATAGAAATTAGATTATTAATCTTATCGGTAACAGGACTTATTTTTACCGGTGAAGTTACATCAATTACTAAGTTTCTATCACTCTCGGAATACAATTTATCATCTAAACTTTTTATAATAATTTTATTGTCTGTTAATGTAAAAATAAAACCGTTAGAAAGCGGAAGTTCTTCGGTGTTTATACCTGAAATATTTTTATTGTTTAGTTTCTCAGCACCGCAGTTGATTATTCTTTTCAAATTTTTTCTGGTCAATATCTCAAATGCGGTTTGCCAGCCCGGTATACTTTCGAACGGAACCGGGGAGATAAAATATATTTCCCGGTTCAGCTTCACAGTATCAATAGTTTGCTTTAGCCACTCAAGATTTTCTGAAGTAAATGTGTTGATATTTAGATAGAGAAGTGTAGGATTTATTCCGATGAATAAATAACCGTTACTGTTATAGACAAACTTATCGTCACCGGAAAAATCTAAAAATGTTTCCCAGCCCTTTACATCTCGGGTATCGTTACCGGAAGGTAGAAGCAAATATTGGATTCTCAAACTATCTAATGAATTCTTAAGAGAAATGAATTCTTTATCCGTTCCTTTTTCAGTTAAACTTCCTGTAAATATTACAAATGATAAATGACTGAAAGTGTTGATTTTCTTTACCAATGAATCAGCTAAAACTCTTTTTGATTCGGAGTATCGAAGATTTGATACAATACCAAAAGAGTAGTCTTGAGATCTTAAAACTGTTCCTGTTAAAAAAAATAATATCAATAAAAGATTTTTCATACAAAATATTTTTATTCCATGCCAATTTAGTAAAAATCATAGAGACTGTGAATTAAACGATAATGAATAAAAAGAATTCTTCGGGACATTCCAAATATTGTTGTATTTCTCTTATTTGTGCATTAGGTTTATAGCAAGAACTTTGCAATAATTAGTATCATCCTAAGATAAACTTATTAAGGTCTAACTTAGATGAAGATCGGATTCATAAGCGACATACATGAGGATATTGTTAGTCTTGAGAAAGCTTTGCATCTTTTATCAGTTGAAAATTGCGATTCGGTTATTTGTTTAGGAGATATAGTGGGGTTTACTTTACCTTTCTACCGTTATATTGAATCTCGCAGTGCGGATGAATGTGTAAGACTGGTTAAAGAAAACTGCTGCAAAGTTGTTGCCGGTAATCATGACCTTTATGCTATAAGAAAAGTCCCTTACTATAAATCCGGTTTTGATTATGGAGATAACTGGTATAATCTCGATTATGAGGTACGTGCTGGAAAATCACGAAACAGAATATGGCTATACGAGGATAACGAGATAAAATCTTACTTAAGTGATTCTTCCAAAGAATTTCTTAATTCCCTCAACGAAATTGAAATTTTTGAATCCGGGGGTCTTAAATTACTTATTTCACATTTCTGCTACCCCGATTTTTCAGGATCTGCTATTTTCTTCCCCGGAGAAGTGTTTCATCTGGAAAAGCATTTTAATTTTATGAATGAAAACAATTGCAGAATCAGTATTTCAGGTCATGGCCATCCCGAAGGGGTTATAATGGTAACAGAAGAACGGTTTGCAACGCTTAAATTTGGGCATAATAAACTTGCTGAAGGTGTTCAATGGATTGTAATTCCTTGTGTTGCAAGAACTACAAGGGGAAACGGAGTGCTTGTTCTTGATGCTTCCACCATGGAATTTCGAACTTTATCGCTTAAATCACTATAACAGTAGTTTAAGTACGGGATTAATTTTTTAATTATTATGAAGATGATTAATAAAACATCCGGAAAAATTTCATATGCAAAAACTCTGCTACCAACACTACTGACGATAGCTCTTTTCATAATTGCAATATTTTTAATTGTAATCCCTCAATTCGAGAATATTATACTTGACAGAAAAAGAGAAATGATAAGAGAACTTACCAACTCTACTGTTAGTATGATTAACAGGTGGCACCAGGTTCAATTGAAAGGATTAATTTCGGAAAATGACGCAAAGAAAAATGCTATTGATCTTATTAAAAATTTACGTTACGGCGAAGAACTTAAAGATTATTTCTGGGTTACGGACCTCCATCCCACTATGATTGTTCATCCTTACCGGCCTGACCTGGATGGCAGCGATTTAACCAATTTTGAAGACCTCAAGGATAAGAGACTCTTTGTTGAAATGGTTAGAGTAGTTCAGAATTCCGGTGAAGGATATGTCGATTATATGTGGCAGTGGAAAGATGATTCGACGAAGATTGTACCCAAGCTTTCTTATGTAAAGAAATTTGAACCGTGGAACTGGGTTATTGGGACAGGAATTTATGTTGAAGATGTAAGATTGGAAATAAAACTTCTTGAACGGAAAATTTTAACAATATCTGTAATTGTTACAATTCTAAGTTCGTTATTGCTCTCTTATATAGCCTTCCGGAATATTAAAAATGAAAAACTCAGGAAAAAAGCGGAGGATGATCTTAAAGAATCGAGAGAAAAGTATCGTATGCTTGTTGAAGCTTCCAGTGAAGGTTTGATTATGATTCTAGATAATAATCAAACTTTTTACAATAAGACTTTTTATTCAATGCTGGGATATTCGCATTCTGGGGATGATTTTAATTTTTCCGGTATCTTCAAATCTATACCTGATTCAAAAGTTTTCGACTTCTCAACCTTGCAAAGAAAAACCTCCGATCAAGTATTTAATGAACAAATTGAAACAAGATTTATTAAAAAGAACGGTGAGCTTTTAAATGTCCTTCTGAATATCTCTCCAATTTCTTTTATGAATAACAATGGTATTGTTATAAATGTTAAAGATCTTACCTTCCACGAGGAAATGAAAGAAGCACTAGATTATACTAAAGAAAAATTTATCTCTCTTACTAATCGGATTTCAGTAGGTGTTTTCAGGGCAACACATGATAGTAAAGCTGGACTGATCGAAGTTAACTCTGCATTATTAACTATTTTAGGATTCGATGAAGAAACCGAACTTATCGGAAGATCACTTTTCGAATTTATAAATGATGAAGAAGACAAATCTTCCATCCTTAATGAACTAGAAAGTAATGGATTTATTAAAAACAGGATAATTAAGCTGAAGAATGAGAAAGGCAAATTATTAACAGCTTCTTTATCCGCTGTTTTGGTAAAAGGGATAAATAGTGAATACAGTTTTATAGATGGATTTATTCAGGATGTTTCTGAACAGCAACGTAATGTTAAAGAAAGGGAAAAACTTATTTCGGATCTGCAATCATCGGTTGTCGTTTTAAGTCAGATGATTACTCCTTATATAAAACAACTCCCATCATGTGTTGCTGAAACATCAATACAGGATGCTTCTAAAATCATGACACAAGAAAATAGTAATGCAATTCTTGTAAAAGGGAAAGATAATTTAGAAGTTGGAATTATTACCGACCGTGAATTAAGAGATAAAGTTATTTCCGCCGGGTTCAAATTGAACATGCCGGTTGAAGCTGTAATGAATACTGTTTACGGCTCTGTTAAATCGACTGCTACTATTTATGAAGTACTATTGCTTTTTGCTCAACACAACACAAGTTATCTGATTGTTAAGGATGCAGCTGATAAAATTTTGGGTGTAATAGATTATGATGTTTTGTTCAATATTTCTTATTCGAAGTTCCTTTTCTTTATAGAGAAAATTGAAAATGCTGATGATGTAAAAATACTTGTTGATTACAGAAGCCGGCTTATTCATCTAATTTCTAAATTAATAAATAACAATGTAGATATACGTAGTTCTACTAAAATGATTTCTCTGGTGGCTGATTCAATTAGTAGAAAGGTTATTAACTTCGCAATTAAAGAGCTGGGAACCCCACCCTGTAAATTTGCATTTCTTTCTATGGGAAGTGAAGGTAGGGAAGAGCAAACCTTGCTAACCGATCAGGATAATGCAATTATTTATGAA
>JAGVBL010000033.1 GCA_020059785.1 Ignavibacteriales bacterium
AAATGATAATCAACAAGTGTTGTCTGTGAGACCGAAGTCAGTAATGTGGGATAAATAAATTCCAAGGGTAAACTGTTTTTACTTGACTTTCTTTTCTATTGACAACGTTGTTATGTGCTTAATATTGGAGATCTCAATGAAGAATTTACCAAAATTAATCTTTATCGTAATTATTGTATTTGCAAACTATTTGAATGCTCAAGATTTGTTCGATTATGGGATAAAAGTTGGAATAAGTAGTAGTAGTGTAAATGCAACAGATACTAAACCTGGGGTGTATTTTAATCCGGAAGAATATTATAAAGGACATTCGATTAATCCATTTGTCGGACTTTTTCTTAATTATAAATTGAATGATAATTTAATTTTAGAATCAGAGTTATCTTATATCCAAAAAGGTTCACGCAAAACAATGGAAGTGGCTTATACAACAATAGACAATCCTGATGGTAATGGACGAAAAACAGATTATACAAGTGAAATTGATTTGCGTTATTTAGAACTTGGAGTTAATATAAAGCCTACTATTCTTATAGAAAATATTCCGACCTATTTAATCATAGGTGTATCTGCAAATTATACATTGAATGCTATAAATATAACACAAGATAGAATTGATAAATTCTTAATTAGTTACAAATTAGGACTTGGATGCAATATAAATGGTGTATTAAAACTACCTTTATTAATAGAATTAAAATATATAGGTGATTTCTCTAAATTTTACTCTTATGATTATGGTAATCTATGGAATAAGGTCCTGTTGATAAATATTGGATTTAATATATAATGAATCGAACATAACCAGCTTTTCCACCCGACAGCCCCACTATGCGGGGTAAACTGTTTTCATTGCGGCATATTTCAAATTTTCGGGTTTGGTGAAAAGGTAAGCATAGCAAGTAAGTTTGTTCTAATAAATAAAATAGTTTTTTAAAAAAATATTGACTTTGGTTTTTCATTTTGTCATTGCTGTTCGGGAAGGACGGGTGAAAAGCGACTTCTTTATGCATTACGTTAGATCAATAGTAATAATTACTAATGTTGTAGCATTTTCAAAATAAAAAGGAGAGATATTATGTTTACACGAAACAAATTTGAAATTTTATTTCTTTCTGTTCTTCTTCTATTATTTTGTATCAGTAGAATTCAAGCCCAAGCCAAAGCAATGGGTGAACCAGTCCCCGGTGCAGAAATCTATATTGAGCTTGAACCGGATGATGAACCAATTGCCAATGTTACTACAAACGAAAACGGTGAGTTCGAAATTATCTTTTCAAATACAGGAGATAATTTACCTAACATTGGAAATCTACCCTCTATTGGGATATTTGTTTTCACAATAAAACCATCTAAATATTTTTCATCAAAGCACAATATAGATACTAATAAATTGGAAAAAATACGTGTAAAGTTTAACAAGAGTAAGGGTAAATTAGGAAAGAAGGGTGAACTTATTTTTAAATATGAAGTGAGATGGGACCCGCCAACTAAAACTAGTAATAAAGGCGCTTTTGCGGTTAGTGGAAAGAACAGTACGTAGTTAGGTTCTTTAGAAAATTTTAAAAAACAATCAACATAAAATTTGTTGTTTATATGGAAGATAAAAAAGAAAGGAAATATCCTGAAAACACTACTTATCAAAAGAATGAAGAATACAGGAATCGTCTGAAAAAGCAGTCGAGGGAAAGATATTTTAAAGATCCTGTTTACAAGAAAGCTACATTAGAAAGAGCTAAAAGAAGATATTACGAAGATGAAGAATATAAAGCAGCTACTATACGAAGAGCAAAAGAACGTTATCTAAAATTAACAATGAAGCGTCAAGGAAAATAAAAACAATAAAAGTTGCTTTTTCAAGTATGTTTACTCGGCGACAAAATTTAAATAACATTTGTTTATTACGGTTCATTAACCGCAACACTCTACATTGCATTTTCTATAATAAAAGAAAGTTAATAATATGAAGAATATAAATAGTACCTGGAAAAAAGGACCGGGTAAAGTCGGTATCTTAAAACCATTATTAGGTTCATGGCAAGCAAGTGCAGACTCGCCAATGGGAAAAGTCCGCTGCACCAGAACATTTACTCCCATATTAAATGGTACTTATGTTCAGCTTATTGCAAAATGGGAGTTCGGCAAAAAGGTTTATGAGGAGTTCGCAATTTATGGTATTAATGAAGGTAAAATTTCATTCTGGTCATTCACTTCGGATGGTAAGAAATCGGAAGGTGTAATTGCCAATGGGAAAGATGTAGCTCCAGATGCAATTGCATTCGAAGCGGAAATGACGGCCGGTCTTGCCCGAATGATATACTGGCCAAATACTGAAGGTGGATTTAATTGGGCTGTGGAATCTAAAAACAAAAATGGCTGGAAACGATTCACTCAACATAAATATGTACCGTTGTAGAGTTCTTTATGTAATCCTAAACATGTACAAGTATTTAGTTTTTAAGCGGTATTGATTGTCTTAGCGGCGGCTTATTGATACGGAATGGTAGGAACAAATTAAGATATTCTAAGCTGATTCATTTGTAATGACATCCACCAAACTTTAGTGGAAAGCAGAACAATTTTTTCAAATGGATAAATAGAATGAAGATTATTTTGAAAATATTTATTGTCTATTTATTAGTTACCTACTCGTCTTTTGGTCAGGGGATTCTAAAAGTAACTACTGATAAAGAAAACTATTCCTATGGGGATACGATTGTAGTAAAGGTTACAAGAACAAATAATACCAATGCCCCTTTCACTATCTATGGAAGTTCAACATGCATAGCAACAATAAAATTTAACGATGTTCGTTTTCAATCTCTCTGCACGGCTGATCAGGCTGAATTCAATTTTTCAGTTGGGATGTCAATAACCTGGGTATGGATTTTAGATCCATATGAACTTGGGATTCCCGATTTAGAAGGGCAACAAAAAATTGTTGGTTTAAGTTATCCTTTAAGAGATTCAATTTATATCAATGCACCCAAATATAGAGGTGGTATAGTAGCAGTCGGTATTAAGGACTCCGTACCAGAAAGTGTATATAAAAGTTTAAGAGATAGCATAAACGCTACGGTTATTGATAGATGGGGTTCTGCCCGTATTGTAGAATATTGGAGGATTACTAACAAATCGATTGACAGTCTTGTTGAGAGATATTCCAAGGACTATAGATTAGAATGGATTGCAACTCACCGACGATTACAATTTTCAAAACAAATTGTTACTTCGATTGATGATAATATAGATATCCCATTAGAATATGTTTTATACCAGAATTACCCAAATCCGTTTAATCCTTCTACTACAATTAAATATACAATTCCATATGTAGAATCGAGGCATGCCTCGATCTTACAAAGAGTTACTTTGAAAGTTTATGACATTTTAGGAAGAGAAATTGCAACACTGGTTGATGATTACCAACCG
>JAGVBL010000429.1 GCA_020059785.1 Ignavibacteriales bacterium
AATCTCGAATGAATTAATTGATTTAACATAGCCGGATTTATTTGCATAAATTTTTTCATGGAATTTTGATGTGGGATACTTAGATGGATTCTTGATGTAATCCGTATTACCGCCCTGAAGTTTAACAATTTCCAGAAACTTATCGAATGCTTTTCCGCTGTTTACCATTTTAATTGCAACTTCAATTCCTTCATCCATCGATTTTGCTTTACCGCCTAAATAAATCATTGCGCCGGATAAGTATAAGCTTAATTCTAATAGATCCATCACCTTCTTGCCTTGTAAAACATTAATACATTCATAAACTTCCATCCAGTTACCTATATAATTACCGAGCGGTTGGTTCATATCTGTAATAAACGCGATTACCTTTTTGTCAAATGCTTTCGCAGTATTAACGAGCGATTCGGTAAGTGCAAGTGAATCGTCATAACTTTTCATAAATGCGCCGGTACCGGTTTTAACATCCAGAACAAGTCCGTCAATTCCCTCTGCTAATTTTTTACTCATAATGCTTGCAGTAATAAATGGAATCGATTCGACTGTTGCTGTTACATCCCGGAGAGCGTAAATCAGCTTATCCGCCGGTGCAACTTCTTTAGTTTGACCGGCTAAGACAGCGCCGCACTTTTTAATGATTGTTTTATATTGACTTAATGTTACGTTTGTAGAAAATCCCGGAATGGATTCAAGTTTATCGAGTGTGCCGCCGGTATGACCTAACCCTCTTCCGCTTATCATCGGAACATTAACTCCGGCTGCAGCAACAATTGGGGCAAGAATTAAAGAAGTTTTATCGCCAACCCCACCGGTTGAATGTTTATCAATTTTCTTCCCTTTGATGGAATTCAGATTAATTACTTTACCGCTATAAAGCATGGAGCGTGTAAGCTGTGCGGTTTCCTGTTTTGTTAATCCATTTAAAAATCCTGCCATCAAGAATGCCGAGAATTGGTAAGATGGTATTCTTCCCAGAGTAAAATTCAAAACGAGATATTCAATCTCTTCGTTAGTTAATGATTCGCCTTCTCTCTTCTTTCTGATTATTTCTACAGTGTTCATTTATTTACCTCAATTGCATAATATTTTTCAAACTAAAAAGCTTTTATACCAATTAGTATTTTATGAGAAAAATTAGTTTAAATAGTTCCTTTTAATAACCTTTCATTTTATTGAAACAGATACTGATTTTCTATTAACTTACCATCAAAATTATTCATAATAACAGAAAACGAGGTCATCATGTTCGATCCTAATTACAAATTTACCGTAGTTGAACGCTTCCTAAAATACGCAAAAATTGAAACTACTTCAGACGAAGAATCAAAAACTTTTCCAAGTGATCCTAAACAGCTAGAACTTTCCCGGCTGCTTGTTGAAGAATTAAAACAGATTGGTATGCAGGAAGTTGAAATGGACGAATACGGTTATGTAACTGCTACACTTCAATCGAACACAGATAAAAATGTTCCGGTAATCGGATTTATTGCACATGTGGATACATCTCCGGCAGTTAGCGGTAAAAACGTTAATCCCGTAATTAATAAGAATTACATGGGAGGTGATATTGTTTTATCTAAGGATACGACTAAGATAATAGATGCTGCTGGCAACCCGGAATTAAAAGATATGATCGGATTTGATATAATTACAACAGACGGCACCACATTATTGGGAGCCGATGACAAAGCGGGTGTTGCCGAGATAATTGATGCGATGAATTATTTGATTAAACATCCCGAAATAAAACATGGAAAAGTACGTATCTGCTTTACACCGGATGAAGAAGTTGGACGCGGAACGGAAAAATTTGATGTTAAAAAATTCGGTGCTAAGTATGCTTATACTATTGATGGCGGAACACGCGGCGAAGTAGAAACTGAAACTTTCAGCGCAGATGCTGTGGTTATAAAATTTAACGGAAAGAATGTTCATCCCGGTTACGCAAAAGGTAAAATGATAAACTCAATTAAAATTGCCGCACGCTTTTTAGAAATGCTTCCTAAAGATTCATTATCGCCGGAAACAACAGAAAAACGGGAAGGTTATGTTCACCCGGTTTCTGTAAATGGTAATGAAACGCAAACAATTATCAAATTTATTATCCGGGATTTTGATGCAGAAAAATTGAAAGAGTATGAAAATATGTTAAAGGGATTAGTTGAAAATACTGTTGCTCAATTCCCCGGTTCATCATATGAGTTTGAGGTAATTGAACAATACCGTAATATGAAGTATGTTCTCGACCAGCATCCGCAGGTTGAAGAGTTTGCAGTTGAATCATTAAATAGATTGGGAATTAAACCTCTTAAGTCATCAATCCGCGGCGGAACAGACGGTTCACGATTAAGTTTTATGGGCTTACCAACACCAAATTTATTTGCCGGAGGGCATAATTTCCATGCTTATACTGAGTATGTTGCTGTTCAGGATATGGAAGCGGCAGTAAAAAATATCGTTACTTTAGTCCAAGTTTGGGAAGAAAAATCCTGATAGAAATTAAATTGTTTGATTAAATTTCTGATTATTTTTGTGGGGCTGACTATTAAGAAATAACTGAAAATAGGCAGCCCCATTTTTATAGGAGAGTTATTTGCCCAATAGGCTAAAAAGAGCGGTTGATGTTGCACTTTTTGTAAATATTTTCCTTTTTATCATCAAAGGAATTGTCGGAGTTATTTCTAATTCCATTGCAGTAATTTCTGAGGCACTTAACTCACTTACAGATATTATTTCATCGCTTGCAATTAAAAGAGCAGTCGATATTTCAAATCAGAAACCGGATTCAAAACACCAATTCGGGCATAGCGCCGCTCAACCAATAGCAGGATTTGTTGTTGCTGTATTTGCATTTGTTGTAGGTATTAATATTGTTGAAGAGTCTATTAAGAGAATTATAGAACCTCAAACAGTTAAAGCTATTCCGGCCGTTTATATTGTCCTGGGGTCTACTATTGTAATTAAGGTTGTATTGAACAGGTATCAACATCGAATAGGTAGATTATTTAAAAGTCCGGCTGTAAATGCAGCGGCAGTTGATAGTTTGAATGATGTACTTGCTTCTT
This sequence comes from Ignavibacteriales bacterium, assembly GCA_020059785.1. GTDB lineage: Bacteria > Bacteroidota > Ignavibacteria > Ignavibacteriales > Melioribacteraceae > DSXH01. Next base: position 3,066 of record JAGVBL010000429.1, read on the forward strand.
CAATTGCGTTGTTAGGTGTTCTGGGAACAGGTTTAGGATATAATTTTATTGATGGAGTTGCCGGAATTCTTGTTGCAGTATTTATTTTCAAAACAGGTTATGAAGTTGGCAGACAAAATATTGATTACTTAATGGGCCGCTCGGCAGATAAAAATTTTGAGGATAGAATTAGAAAAATTACATTGGCAATTGACGGGGTTAAAGGGGTTAATGATTTCCGCTCCCATTATGTAGGCGATAAATTTCATATTGAGATTCATATTGAAGTTGATAAAAATCATTCAACTCAAATCTCTCACGATATCGGAAACCGTGTCCGCTTCACTCTCGAACAGCTGGAAGAAGTGCAGAAAGTCTTTGTTCATGTCGATCCGGTCTAGTTATTCATTGATGATATAAGGAAAAGAAATTATGTATGAACTAAAACCAAGAACATTATTGAATGTTTTAAACTCTGCATCACATAAGTATTCCGATCTTCCTTCGGTTTCATTTATTAATAAAGAAAAAATTACTTTTTCCGAATTTAAGAGAAAAGTTGATACAATTACTTCCTTCCTTAGAAGTGAAGGAATAATAACCGGCGATAGAGTTGCAATACTTAGTGAAAATCAACCCAACTGGGCAATAGCATATTTTGCAATTACAACTATGGGCGCCATTGCTATTCCAATTATGACTGAATTTCATCCGACGGAAGTTCACCATATAATGAGGCATTCGGAATGCAAAGCAATTTTTGTCTCTGCAAAATATTTCAATAAGATTGAAGACTTTTCGGGCGATTCGGTTCAAACAAGAATATTAATAGACGACTTTTCAATAATACCACCGGAAATAAAAAACGACTTGTTAAAAGAAGTAATTAGCGACGGTAAAAAGGAATTTGCTAAAATTAAAGAAGCTGCATTAAAATTTGTAGGATTGATTCCTGAGGAAGTTAAAGAAGATAGCATTGCTTCTATCCTTTATACATCTGGCACAACAGGTCACTCCAAAGGTGTTATTCTTACTCATTCGAATATTGTTTCAAATGCAATCTCAACGTTAGGATTTGTAGATGTTGTTCCCGGAGATCGAATGCTTTCTATTTTACCATTGTTCCACACAATTGAATCAACTCTCGGTTTGGTTATACCTTTTATTGCCGGCGCCAATGTAACATATCTGGATAAACCACCTACGGCAGCAGTTTTATTACCCGCACTTTCAACAGTTAAACCAACTATAATGCTTGCAGTACCCTTGATTATAGAAAAAATATTCCGTTTAAGAATCTTACCCGAGATTAATAAAAAACCAATTGTGAGAGGGCTCTATAAATTACCGACAGTTAGAAAAAAATTACACAAAATAGCCGGCAAAAAGCTGATGAAAACTTTTGGCGGTGAATTAAAAATGTTTTGTATCGGCGGCGCTTCTTTAGCTGCCGATGTTGAAAGGTTTCTTAAAGAAGGTGAATTTCCTTATGCAATCGGTTACGGATTAACGGAAACCTCTCCACTTGTAACCGGTACATCTCCAGCTAATGTGCGGCTAAGATCAGCCGGAAAATCCATTCCTGAGGTTCAAATTAAATTGAGTAACCCCGATCCTAAAACCGGGGAAGGTGAAGTTCTTGTTAAAGGTCCAAATGTTATGAAAGGTTATTATAAGGATCCGGATAAAACCAGAGAGGTGTTTGATAACGATGGATGGTTTAAAACCGGCGACCTTGCGGTAATTGACCAGGACGGTTACTTGTTTATTAAAGGTAGATCTAAAAATGTAATTATCGGTTCCAACGGTAAAAATATTTATCCGGAAGAAATTGAATCGATTATAAATGAATTTGATTTTGTTATGGAATCTATTGTTATAGAAAGAAAAGAGGGATTGATTGCCAAAATTTATCTTAATTACGAACAGATTGATGAGGCTTATAAAATTCAGAAACTTAACGAAGGCAAGGCAAGAGAAATTATTAATCATATTTTAAAAGAACTGCTGGTAAAGATTAATGAACGTGTAAACACATTTTCTAAGATTAATAAAATAATTGAGCAGCGCGAACCTTTTGAAAAAACGCCTACACAAAAAATTAAAAGATTTTTATATGTTGAGGAGTAGTATTATACAATATTATTTTTGTGTGGATTTTTATCACATAAAGTAAGAACAAAGTTATATATTGAAACAAAAAGAATATTTCACTGTATTATAAATCAAATAATGAAAGAATAATTACATGAAAAGATTAATCACACTAATTCTGGTTCTTATATCGATCGGAAACTTTTATGCTCAAAATCCAGATGCTGTATTATCCAAAGATCATAAAATAGATTCAACAAAAGTAATTTTACCCGATGAGTCTTATAAAAGATTGAATCAGGTTATTACACAAATATTCTCCAGCTATCATTACCGTAAACAATCAATAAACGATTCGTTATCGTCTGTTATTTTTGACGAATATTTCAAAAATCTTGATTATAACAAACTTTACTTTTTAGCTTCGGATGTAGAGTTGTTTGCAAAATACAGGGATCAGTTCGATAATTTTTTATTGGAAGGAAATCTCGACGTTCCATTTCAGATATTTAATCTATACAAACAAAGAGTGAACGAAAGAATTCAATATATTAACAAACTATTAAAAACCGAATTTGATTTTTCTGTTAACGAATATTATTCACCGGATAGAACAGACGCCCCCTGGGCTAAAACCAACGAGGAATTGAACGAGCTATGGAGGCTGAGATTAAAAAATGATGCTCTTAATCTTATCCTTTCCGGTAAAGATTGGAAGGGGAGTGCCGAAATATTGAGTAAACGTTATCAGAACTTTCATAAAATTATTTTACAATACGAAGCCGAAGATGTCTTTGCTCTCTTTATGAATTCATATACTAGAACGTATGATCCTCATTCGGATTACTTATCTCCGGCAGCCTCCACAAATTTTAATATTTCTATGAAGCTTTCGCTCGAAGGAATTGGGGCTACTTTAAGAAGCGAAAATGATTATACTATTGTAGCAAGCATTGTTCCGGGCGGACCTGCTCATAAAAGCGGATTGCTTAATGAAGAAGATAAAATTGTTGGAGTTGCACAGGGTGATGAAGGAGAATTTGTTGATATTATCGGCTGGCGGCTTGATGACGCAATTCAACTTATAAGAGGTAAAAAAGGAACTGTTGTGCGTCTCCAGATTTTAAAAGCGAACGACAGTTTCAATTCTGCACCTAAAGAAATTAGAATTATCAGGGACGAAGTTAAACTGGAAGAGCAAGCTGCAAAAAGTGAAATTCTTAATATTCAGGAAAACGGATCGAATTTTAAAATTGGTGTTGTAAAGCTTCCTTCTTTTTACGTCGATTTTGAAGCACAAAGAATGGGTAAAACCGATTTCAAGAGCACCACACGGGATGTTAAAGCTATTCTCGAAAAATTTAAACAGGAAAAAGTTGACGGTGTAATTATAGATTTAAGAAATAACGGCGGCGGATCACTACAGGAAGCAATTACACTTACCGGCTTATTTATTAAAAATGGTCCGGTTGTTCAGGTAAAAAGCTCAAGTAATATTATTGAAGTAAACCAGGATCCCGATCCTTCGATTGCTTACGACGGACCTCTTGCAGTAATGATTAACCGTTTTAGTGCTTCAGCTTCCGAAATCTTTTCGGCTGCAATACAGGATTACGGACGCGGAATTATTTTAGGCGAGAATACTTATGGTAAAGGTACTGTTCAAAACCTCATCGACCTTAACAGAACTATTCCCATTAAAGATAAAACTCTTGGACAGGTTAAACTAACAATCGCAAAATTTTACAGAGTAAATGGCGGCAGCACACAAAATAAAGGTGTTAAACCCGATATTGAATATCCATCGCCTTATTCTCAGGAAGAATTTGGTGAGAGTTCTATGCCGGCAGCACTACCATGGGATCAAATTCAACCGGCTAATTTTTCCCGGTTCGGGGATTTGTCCAAATTTATTGATCAATTAAAGAAAAAACACGACGACCGAATTAAAAATGATCCGGAGTTTCAACTGGTTATGGATGAGATTAATGAATTCATTTCTAATCGGGATAAAAAAGAATTTTCTTTGAACGAAAATGTTCGCAAAGAAGAAAGAAGTTTGGCCGACGCACGTAAAAAGAAACGCGATGAAGAACGCGCAAAATTGAGCGGTATTAAAGTGAAGGAAATAGGTGAAGTTCAACCTCAAACTTCGAGTATTAGCGATTACGAATTAAGAGAGTCTGGAAAGATTTTAGCCGATTTAATTTTAGCCAAAATTGGATAATCAAACCTGTAACCCTCTCTGCAATGTAGAGAGGATTAATAGTTTTTTCTAATATGAAGACAAATGCTATCCGGATATTAGAATCTAAATGCATTCCCCATTCCGTTGTTGAGTATTCTGTAGATGAAGACCATATTGATGCAATCTCTGTTGCAAATAAAATTGGCTTTGAACCCGAAAGGGTTTTTAAGACTCTTGTTACACGTAATGAAAAAAATGAAATAAATGTATTTTTAATACCCGGTAATTACGAACTCGATTTAAAGAAAGCTTCTAATGCCTCGGGTTTTAAAAAAATAGAAATGATTAAAGTAGCAGAAATTCAGCCGCTTACAGGTTATATAAGAGGTGGTTGCTCCCCTATAGGAATGAAAAAAAATTATCCCACTTTTATTGATAACTCAGCCGAAATGTTTGATAATATTGCTGTAAGTGCAGGTTTACGGGGAATTCAGATTATCCTTTCCCCTAACGATTTAACACAGCTTGTTAATGGAATTTATGCAGATTTGATATAGATTTTAAATTAATTCCAAACCAGCTTCGGTTTTTATTTAAGACAGATTTTTTTTACATTTAGCCCCGGATAATTAAGGAGTTTAGTAAATGGCAAAACAACAATCATTTGCAGATAAAGCAAAAAAGAAACATGGTTCTTCACATATTAATGTTAAGGTTATTAAAACTGTCAAATCAGCTAACGGCTCATATAAATTTCATGAAAAATTTGTGAAATTAGACGATGTTAGCAAAGTAACAACTATTAAGTAATCAAAAAAACCACCGGATGAAGGTGGTTTTTTTGTATCCCCACCGTAAAAATTTTTCTTTGGCTTGATATTCAACTCAAAAATTTTATCTTGCACAAAGTATATCACAAAAAACGACTCAATTTCTTCAAATCGTAAAATTTTCTATACGGTTTTTCTTTATTCCGGGTCCCTTTACTCTTAACCAGCAATTCTCTTTAACAAAATAGGAGGAAGTATGAATAACGTATTTAAGAGTTACTCACTTCGTAACTATGAAGAAATTTCCCAAATGACTAAACTTTCAAAGAGTGATAAAAAAGCAATAGAGTTAGTTGGCAATGTCTTGCCATTTAAAACAAACAATTATGTAGTGGATAATTTGATAAATTGGGAAAACATTCCCAACGACCCGATTTATACTCTTACATTCCCGCGTAAGGAAATGCTTCTTGGCTCTCACTATAAACACGTTGAAGATATGGTTAATGCAAATGTGCCGCGCGAAAAGTTTCTTGAAGAAATTTATAAAATTAGAATGGAATTGAATCCTCATCCAGCCGGACAAATTCATAACGTTCCTAAAATTGATGGAATTGAATTACAGGGTGTTCAGCACAAGTATAGAGAAACCGTACTGTTTTTTCCAAGTCAGGGACAAACATGCCATGCATATTGTACATTTTGTTTCCGCTGGCCTCAGTTCGTCGGAATGAATGAATTAAAATTTGCCATGAAGGAAGTTGATTTATTAACACGTTATCTAATGCAAAACAGGGAAGTAACAGATCTTCTTTTTACAGGGGGCGACCCGATGATAATGAAAACGAAAATACTATCGACTTATATTGAACCATTACTTGATGAAAAACTCCATAATGTTCAGACTATCCGGATTGGAACCAAGGCAATCGGTTATTGGCCTTACAGATTTTTAACCGATGATGATGCGGATGACTTGTTACGTTTATTTGAAAAAATAGTAAGGACTGGTAAAAACCTTGCAATTATGGCGCACTTCAATCACCCGGTTGAATTATCAACAGCTGCAGCTCAGGATGCTATAAGAAGAATTAGATCGACTGGTGCACAGATCAGAACGCAATCACCGGTACTTAAACATATTAATGATTCACCAGAAATCTGGGCGGAGATGTGGCGTAAACAGGTAAATAATAATTGCATTCCATATTACATGTTTGTTGCACGCGATACAGGTGCGCAGCACTTCTTTGCTGTGTCATTGGTTGAGGCATGGAAAATTTTCAGAGAGGCATATCAAAGAGTAAGCGGGGTATGCAGAACCGTCCGTGGTCCAAGTATGAGTTCAACCCCCGGTAAAATTCAGGTACTTGGTGTAAGTAAAGTAAAAGATGAAGATGTAATTGTAATGAGATTTTTACAGGGAAGGAATCCCGATTGGATTGCGAGGCCATTCTTTGCTGAATATGATGAAAATGCAAAATGGATCGATGATCTTAAACCTGCATTTGGAGAAGAGAAGTTTTTCTTTGAGGAGGAACTTGAAAAGATATTCCACGAACATGTTTATGATGACGAAGTGGAAAATTTTGAATGATTAGTAAAAAGTCCCGCTTTTTGCGGGACTTAATTCTAGAATTAATTATGGATAAATTATTTGATACTATTTTAACAAAATCATCTTTTTCGTTTGAATACTTGTAGGACTTGACAGCTGACAGAAAT
>JAGVBL010000069.1 GCA_020059785.1 Ignavibacteriales bacterium
GATTGCCGCATCGGTTTTATCGGCTCAACAATCAGTTCCTAAAATTGTCTCAACAAATCCCGAACATAATTTCGGAGAGATTCTTGAAGGTCAGGTTGTAGCTCATACATACGAAATAGTTAACACGGGTAATGCCGATCTTAAGATTGATAAGGTTCAGGCATCTTGCGGTTGCACAGCAGCACAACCTGCTAAAAAGCTTCTTAAACCGGGTGAAAAAACTTCTATCAAAGTTGAATTCGATTCTAGTAATAGAATGGGTTTTCAACAGAAGTATGTATATGTGTTTTCGAATGATCCTGATTTACCTCAATTAAGACTCTCTTTCACGGCATTAATTGTTGAAAAGATCAGTAATCCAACAGGTAAAGTCCCTAAAATGAAATTAGAAAAAAATCAGATCGATTTTGGAAATGTTGAAGAGGGAAAAATTCAATTAGCTAAAATTGTTTTCCAGAATTTTGGAAGTGGTACACTCGAAATTACCGATATTAAAACAACATGCGATTGTACAGCTGCGCTATTAAGCAGCAAAAAACTCGGACCGGGTGAATCGGGCACTTTAAGATTAGAACTTGATACTGCCAACCGTTCAGGTAAATTAACCAGAACTGTTATGTTGTTAACAAATGATCCAACAGAACCCCGTCATATAATTACTATATTTGCTAATATCGAGAAGAAAAAATAAATGGGATGGTTTAAAAGAAATAAAGAAAATATTTCTCCGGAAAGTAAGAAATCGGATATCCCCGATGGTCAATGGTCTAAATGTGAAGATTGCGGAGAAATTATTCATAATAAACAGTTGGAAGTAAATATTTGGGTCTGTCCAAAATGTAATTATCATTTCAGAATAGGCAGTGAACAATACATTTCAGTTCTGTTTGATAAAAGCAGCTTTAAAGAGCATGATAAAAAAATGAAATCCGGTGACCCGCTTGAATTTAACGACACAAAAAAATATACTGATAGAATAAATGCTACAATTAAAAAAACAGGTATGAATGATGCAGTAAGAACCGGAACCGGAAAGATTGATAATAAGAAAACTGCTTTTGCTTGTATGGATTTCGGTTTTATTGGTGGAAGTATGGGTTCTGTTGTTGGTGAAAAAATTGCCAGAATTATTGATGTAGCTTACAATGAAAAAATACCGCTTATAATTATCAGTCAGAGCGGCGGGGCAAGAATGATGGAAGGTGCTTTCTCGCTTATGCAGATGGGTAAAACAAGTTCGCGCCTTGCTAAACTTGCTGATGCAAAAATCCCTTTCATTTCAATATTAGCCGATCCTACTACTGGAGGCGTTACTGCAAGTTATGCAATGCTTGGTGATGTTATTATTGCTGAACCTAAAGCATTAATTGGGTTTGCCGGGCCACGCGTTATTAAACAAACAATAGGGAAGGATCTTCCGCAGGGATTTCAACGCTCAGAATTTTTACTTGAAAATGGTTTTGTTGATTTTATTGTAAACAGAAAACAGTTGAAAGAGAAAGTCTCTCAACTAATTGATTATTTAACATAATCACTTGCGAAATTTTTTTGCAAGGTTGCCAAGTATTTCTAAAGTATAATTCACTTCCTTGAACGTATTTTCAGCAGAAAATGAGAACCTGATTGTTCCGCCCGCATCATCTTCCGGGTACCCCGTGGCTAAAATTACATGAGAAGGTTTTATTGTTCCGGATGTACAAGCTGCTCCGTTCGATGCTGCAATTCCGTGTATATCTAAAAACATCAACATTGCCTCTGAATCATTCTTATAATGATTAGACAGGAAAGTAATACTGAGAATATAAGGATTTGCATCAGCACCACCGTTAACTTTTATCCCTTTATTGTCGATAACATTAATTCCATCAAGAAATTTTTTTCTTAGGCTTTTAACATGATCGAAATTATAACTCATATTCGATTCGGCAATCCTAACAGCTTCCGCTAAACCGGCTATTGCTGCTACATTTTCTGTCCCTCCTCTTCTATTGCGTTCCTGTGACCCCCCAAAAACTAAAGGGCTTATAGGTGTTCCGCTTTTAATATATGCAAATCCAATTCCTTTAGGACCGTTTATTTTATGAGCCGAAGCGGTAAGTGAATCTATATTTAATTCTCTTACATCAATTGGAAATTTCCCGAAACTTTGAACGGCATCGGTATGAAAATAGGAATCTACTTTATGAGCGTGGTTGGATAATTCTTTGATGTTATTAATTGAGCCTGTTTCATTATTAATATGAATTATTGACACAAGAGAGGTGGAACTATCTAATAAATCTTTATAGTTCTCAATTTCCACTTTGGTAGAATGATCAACCGGAATCAATCGAGTTGATAAACCGTTCTTACTTAATTCAATTGCTGTATCAATAACACTATGGTGCTCTGCACTTGTAACTAATATACAGTTACGTTTTCTCTCAATAAAATCTGCTTTCGGAATTCCGCTTATAATAAAGTTATTTGCTTCAGTTCCACCGCTGGTAAAATATATTTCACTGGAATTCGCTCCTATAAAATTTGCAATTAATTCTCTTGCCTCTTCAACTAATACTCTTGCCTTTCTTCCAAAGGAATGGATTGATGATGGATTCCCATACTCATTAGATAAATATGGAATAATCGCTTCAATTACTTTTGGGTGGGGACGTGTTGTCGCAGCATTGTCAAAATAAACTTTCATTTGAAGTATTATCCTTTCATTCTCATCTTAAACTTACATCGCCAAAGTGAATCTTCTCATATTTGTCTGCAATTTTTAGCACCAAAAATCCATCTTCATCAATGTCATTAAATATTCCCGACTTTTGCTTGTCGCCATCAATAATTTTTATTCTTTCTCCAATCATTTTACATCTGTTACGCCAGTCATTCAAAATTTTTTCCGGTTCCTTTTTCCATGTTTCGAGCATATCTTCAAACATATTAAGAATTTCGCTTAATAATCTTTCTCTACTAACAAGCTCTTTAAATTCTTTACGGATGGATGTAGGTTGAATATCAAACTTTCCGGGAAAGTTTGGCTGATTTACATTTATCCCTATTCCAATTACGACCCTGTTTATTTTATTTCCTTTAGAAGTGGATTCAAGCAAAATACCGGCAATTTTTTTCTTTTCAACAAGAACATCATTTGGCCATTTTAATTCTACATTTAATTGAAATAGATTTTCCAATGCTTGTGCAACAACTAATGATGATCCCAAATTAACTAAATTGATTTTGTGTTCTTTGAAGTCACTCTTTAAAAGGATTGAAAATGTAAGATTCTGACCAGCATTACTCACCCATGATCTTTCTTTTCTTCCTCTTCCTTTAGTTTGAAATTCGCCTAATAAGACTGTTCCATGTTGATTAAATTCTTTGCTGCTTAGTAGAACAGAATTAGTAGACTCTACCTCATCACTATAAATAAAATTTCGCCCAATTACTTCAGTGTCTAATTTGATGTCAAATTCTTCAATATTGAACACAACTCCTCCAGACTTTTGATAAATATTCAGTATTTCTGTCAAAGAAACAGTAGGTGGCTGCCAATTAGTCAAATATTTTGTCAGACAATCTAACTCCTAAATAATCACAGTTTTGCTAAGTTATTATTTTTCATATAGTTAACGGTTCAAAAATAATCTGGCATAATGGTTGTAATAATAGTGTCAAAAACAAAAAAGGAGGTTAATATGGCACTCATTAAATTTGAACCCTTAAGAGAAATTGAAAGTATCCACGATAGAATTCAGAGATACTTTGATGATTTTTCAAATTTCGGATTTACCTTTACCGATAATTTCAATCCTCGCATCGATATTTCTGAAGATGAAAAATCCTTCAATGTAATAGCCGAAATTCCCGGTATCAAAAAAGATAACTTAAAAATTACATTGCAAGATAACATTTTGACAATTGAAGGGGAAAAGAAAAAAGAAGATGAAGTAAAAGAAAAAAATTATTATAGATCGGAAAGGGTATTCGGAAATTTCAAGAGATGTTTTACATTGCCTTCGGAAGTTGATTCTGAAAAAGTTGATGCAAAATTTGAAGACGGAATTCTTAAGATACACCTCAACAAATTAGAACCAAAACCGAAAAACGAGAAAGTAATAGAGCTGAAGTAATTGCTTCAGCTCTTCACATTTAACATTATAACTGAAAGAGGAAAAAAATGGGAAAAATTATAGGTATTGATTTAGGTACTACAAATTCTTGCGTTGCTGTAATGGAAGGCAATGAACCGGTTGTAATTCCAAACTCCGAAGGTGGTAGAACTACTCCTTCGATTGTTGCATTTACAAAAACTGGCGAAAGGTTGGTTGGGCAACCTGCCAAAAGACAAGCTGTTACTAATCCCAGAAATACTATTTTTTCTATCAAACGTTTTATGGGTAGAAGACTTGATGAAGTTGATACCGAAACCAAAGAAGTTCCTTATGAAGTAGTAGGTGGAGATAATGGATCTGCTCGTGTAAAAATTACAGATAGACTCTATTCACCGCCGGAAATTTCTGCAATGATATTACAAAAGATGAAAAAGACTGCAGAAGATTATCTTGGTCAGGAAGTCTCCGAAGCAGTTATTACCGTACCGGCTTACTTTAATGATGCTCAAAGACAGGCTACCAAAGATGCAGGTGAGATAGCTGGATTGAAAGTTAAGAGAATTATTAATGAACCTACTGCTGCGGCTCTTGCATACGGTTTGGATAAGAAACATAAAGATCAGACAGTTGCTGTTTATGATTTAGGTGGTGGTACATTCGATATTTCAATACTTCAGATTGGAGAAGGTGTTTTCGAAGTAAAATCAACTAATGGAGATACTCATCTTGGCGGTGATGACTTTGATCAAAGGTTAATAGATTTTCTTGCAGATGAATTTAAGAAACAGGAAGGAATTGATTTAAGAAAAGATCCTATGGCTCTTCAAAGATTGAAAGA
>JAGVBL010000120.1 GCA_020059785.1 Ignavibacteriales bacterium
CCGCTTAGCTTCAACTTCCTTATTAACCATTTACACAAAATTATTTACACTCCCTGGGGGAAAAAATACAGATACTTAAATCGATGAATGAGTCATTGTCTTCCACATGTCCAACTTTTCAACCTACTTTGTTACTCTGTAACTGATCACACATTACTCATTATTGAAAACTTATAACTCATTAAAAATTACTTATGTCTTATCGTTCCCTTTCTAAATAAAAGCTCAAATAAATTTATTAAAACAATAGTATAGAAACCCAGGTACATCAGCAATGAAGAAAAGAAAGTCAAATAAACAAATGCTTGGTCGACAAAGCGAATTAACCATATTGAACCGAATGTTATAATTACCGAAAGAAGCGGTTCGACCATCAGAACTGTCTTGAAAACTCCATTAACAATAGAATTGAAATAAAAAATAAAACCAGCTGATAAAAAGATAAATGCCAAACCGAGAATATGGTTATGAGTAGTAAGGAGTAGCTCGCTGACCGGTTTGGGATATGACTCGGGGATATCAAGCTGATCCGATTCAATATTACTGCCGTTAAATCTCTCAACAGTTCCTTTAGGTGTCATTGAAGTGGTTGTTTTTAGATAAACCAGACCAATTGAGACCCCTATGGTAATTACAATTAAATAAACCGAAAGGAGAATTTTAAGCTGCTTATCAATCAAGTATAATTTTATATTCATAAGTCATTGCCTATTAAACTGATCAGTATGGTTAATTTTCTTATTCCTTTAGTTATAGAATTTACAGAAATTGTTGCCCCGCTTATAGTGCTAATTTCATCGCCAATTTTATAAGAGGAAGAATTATCTTTTCCATTAAACTGATCAAGCCATTTTTTGTTAGAAATCTGTCCACCGTACGGCTCGCGGTATTTTACTATTTCACACATCATAACTCCGTTATACCTGTTAATTAAGACCAGGAAGGTTATTGGCTGTGATTTTCCGTAAACGTTATCAAGTATTCCGGTAGCGATATAATCATCACCGCGATAGACCTTCCACATATACAGGAAATCTTTAAAAAATTTCTGACCTGATTTTTTTTCAATCTCCTGCTTAATGTTCCCCGGAATTTTGTAATTAATAAATTCAAGTCTGGTCTCAAATTCAAAATTATTTCTAATCAAGCTTTCGACATCTGACTTAAGGTCGGAGTCGGAAGGAGTCATGGAGTTAAAAACAATTAGAGAAATAATGATTAATTTATTCATCACTTCTCTTTCTTAAAACATATAACCGACGCCAAGGTTGAACAATTTAGTTTCTTCATTACCTAGTTCTCTTGTTCTAATACCGAAGTCGGCTTTGAAGACTACTTCTTGAATCGGTTTGACGGAGATACCGAAAACCCAGTACTTGTAGTGATTTTTCTTATCAGCATCACCTCTTAATAATGTGGAAGCGGCAGTATTATAATCGGTATATCTAAAGAACGGAATTATTTCGGTCCGGGTTTTAAGGAGACCCGACAAATCATAGCCGAGGTCAAAATAAAAACCGAGTGATTTTCTGAAATTTCCTTTTTCGTAATTAATTTGTCCGTATTCAAAGAGAGCATAAAAATTATTGTAATTATATTTTGCATGGATTTCAAAAATATCGATCTTATTTGTCGATGTATCCCCTGATGCTTTATTATAAGTAAGCGATCCCCCTATTTTCAAACCGGGGAATCCGTTATAATCGACCCTTAAATTATAGAGAGGATTTTTTGCATCGGCTCTGAAACCTTTTCTCCTTCCTCCTCTAATTCCATTACTCTCGGAGAATTTTTCATTATTAAGACCCTCCATAACTGTTAATTTATAGTCAAAGTCCAAGTAGTTACCATAGAAAGCTATTCCATTTCCGAACCAAGTAGTAGGAATGATTTTATTATGGTAGTCCGGTCTTTCCACTCCGAAAAAGAGGGGCGGCTCGTGATATTCATTAAGAAGCCCTATTGAAGGCAGAATAACTCCGGCCTGGAATCCGAACCAGTCGGCATGATGATAATTAACATAAGCCTGTTCAAGTTCCAATTCACCCTGTCCATTCTGGACGAAGTTATGTTCGAGTTCAACTTCGGACTTAAAGGACCATTTTTCAGTCCAATTATAGCCAAGGAAGAGAACGAACCGGTGGAAATCGAGACTTTTTGAAACAAATCCTTTTGAGTTAGTTTCCTGATTAAAATGGAGTTCTCCATAACCTGATAGAGTGACCTTCGATTCATAAAAATCTTCATTCTGAGCTAAAGTGATGTTGGATAAAAAGAGTGTAATCAGCATAAAGAGTAGATATTTATTCATTTTTTCCCCTTTTTTGTTAAGAATAATACTTATTTAGACTAAATATAAATAATGATTTCAAAATAATCAAGAGAATGTTACCTTAATATCGTAAAAAGCATATGATTTGTAATTTGCAGTTGAACCGTTGAATTATGAATAATAAAGTAACAAAGAATGAGGATTGGAAAATGGAAAGATGGAAAGAAGGAAAGATGGAAAGAAGAAAAAAAGGAAAGATGGAAAGATGGAAAGAAGAAAAAAAGGAAAGATGGAAAGATGGAAAGAAGAAAAAAAGGAAAGATGGAAAGATGGAATGCTAGGAGGTGAAGAGATTTTTATTGAAAGGGTGAAATTGTTAAATTTGGTAAACGTTAAAAGGAAATAATGGAATACTTAATAAGTTTAGTAATTGGATTAGTTTTTGGTTCATTTCCAACTGCATATATATTCTTAAAAAAATTCAAACAAATTGACATCACCGAAAACGGAAGCGGTAATGTAGGTGCTATGAATTCATTCCGCTTATCAAAATCAAAATCAATCGGGTTAATAGTTCTTATAATCGATTTCATAAAAGGATTAGCAACTGTCTGGTTGATCGGATTAATCTTTGGTGATATTTTTCTTTACAAAGTAATTGGATTAATAGGCGCAGTATTAAGTCATTGTTATTCTTTCTGGATAAGATTCAAAGGTGGAAGAGGGCTTGCAACGGCAGCCGGAGGAGCTGTACTTATCTCCTATCCAACGATGATAGTATGGGTTGTAATGTGGTTAATTACATTTATTTTCCGCCGGAATATTCATTTCAGTAATTTTGCTTCAACGCTTCTTACAGCTATCCTAACATATACATCTGCAGATGTATTAAACCGTCTATCAAACAGACCGGCAGAAAGCAGTATAGAATTTTCAATTCCGGTTTCGATTGTACTTATAATAATATTAACAAGGCATATAGAGCCGATAAAAAATTATATAAAACAACAAGCAGAAAAATCGAGGAAGGAATAAAATGAATAAGGGAAGAATTATAATTGCAACTGCAATAGTTACATTGATTATTGCAACAGCAGTGTTTGCATTTATTTTTAAGGGGGCACCCTCTCATAATTCAAATTATAGTTCAATAATGAGTGACAGTAGTATTAATGCAGTTCAGGCATCTAATCAGCAAGAAATTCAGCAAGATATCTCGGCATCAAGAGCTACTATTATTACCAAAACTGCCTCCGAGGTGAGTCCCGCAGTTGTAGGAATTAACGTTACAGAAATTCGTCAGGTGCGCGATATATTTTCGAGCGATCCTCTCTACAGATATTTTTTCGGCGATAGAGTATTTAATCAGCAGATAAAAAACTTAGGTTCAGGAGTAATTATTTCTCCTGACGGATATGTTCTTACCAATGATCACGTAGCAGGGAATGCAATTGAAGCAATTGTAACAATGACCGATGGAACGCAGCATGAAGCAAAGATAATCGGGAGCGATCCATCGAGTGATATCTGTCTGCTTAAAATAAAAGGGAACAACTTCCCATTTGTTAAGCTTGGTGATTCAGATAAAATTATGATTGGTGAATGGGTCATCGCACTTGGAAATCCATTCGGTTTATTCGACATTAACGATCAGCCGACGGTTACTGTTGGTGTAGTAAGTGCCAAGGGGATGAATTTAGGTGCGCAGGATAACCGATATTACGTTAACATGATCCAGACAGATGCTGCAATCAACACCGGAAACAGCGGAGGTCCATTAGTAAATGCATTCGGCGAGTTAATCGGTATGAATACACTTATTTACACAGCCGGTTCAGCAGGAAACATCGGATTGGGTTTTGCCATACCGATAAATAAAATAAAACGTGTAATTGATGAACTAAAAACCAACGGCAAAGTGGACCGTGATTTCTGGACGGGACTTAGTATTCAGACCATTGATCAGGCAATAGCAAAGGCATACGATTTAAAGAGCACGCGCGGAGTAATTGTAACACAGGTTCAGCGTAATTCACCGGCAGAAAAAGCCGGGATTAAAATTTATGATATAATTACCGGCATCAATAATTTTAAGATCAATAATGAAACTACAATGATCGGGAAGCTTCAGGAATTCAGAACCGGTGATCAACTTGAAGTAAAAATTATCCGTGAGGGGAAACAGATTTCAGTTAAACTTGTACTGGAGAGAAGAAAATGATTGAGCGTTACACAAGAAAAGAGATGGGGAAAATTTGGGAGGAGAAGTTTAAGTTAGATACCTGGCTTAAGATTGAGATACTTGCTTGCGAGGCAAGATCGGAAATGGGTTTTATTCCTAAAGAAGATTTAGAAGAGATTAAATCGAAATCAAATTATGATATAAAAAGTGTTCTCGAAATTGAAGAGACAACCAAGCATGATGTAATAGCATTCCTAACAAATGTTGCAGAATATGTTGGTCCGGCTTCAAGGCATATTCATTATGGAATGACAAGTTCCGATATACTTGATACTGCACTTGCATACCAGATGAAATCGGCCGGTGAAATTCTTCATAAAGATTTAATTGAATTACAATCGGTACTAAGAAAACGTGCACTTGAACACAAACATACAGTATGTATTGGAAGAAGTCATGGTATACACGCAGAAGCTTATTCAATGGGTTTAAAATTTGCATTATGGTATGAAGAGACTAAACGTAATATCGAGCGATTGGAAAGAGGGATAAAAAGTATTAGTACCGGAAAAATTTC
>JAGVBL010000253.1 GCA_020059785.1 Ignavibacteriales bacterium
CTTCTCAAATTAATTGATCAGATTCATAATGTTGCGCCGGACTTGAAAATACTTGTTGGCGGTCAGGCACTTTCTGGCGGGCAATCGGAAATTTTAAGTAAATATTCTAATGTTAAGTATATAGCCTGTCTCGACGAACTGGAAGAATTCATCTCTGTTAATAAAACTTCAAACTATCATCCCCCTTCTTCATAGAATTTTATTTCTGTATTTTCCGGCTGATAATTTTACTGAAGCGGAGTAAAAATGCGTAAAGTGAGTTTTGTAATTCCAGCGGTAATTTTATTTATCGCCTCTTCATGTTCCTCAATCAAAAACGAAATAACCGATATTATAAGTCCTATAAACTTAACTGCCGGCAAATCGGATTCGGTTCTAATTTCCGATCTGTTCTATTCGGATAATTATAACGTTCGGTTTATTGAAAACAAAAATGTTTCGGTCACTTATAATTATAATTCCGGAATGATTTACTTTCAAACGGACGAAAAATTTTCCGGAATTACATTAGTCGACTTTGTCCACGAAGGAATAACCTATTCAATACCTGTTCGTTGTAAAGTACTGCGCAAATTTAATTTTTCTTATAAGCCGGAGAAAAATTATAAGGTTCTTAATCTCTTCGGAAGTTTCAACGGCTGGAACAGAACCAATTTACCCATGAGCGATGTAAATAATGACGGAATCTACGAAATAGAAGTTGCCCTCGAACCGGGAAGATATCAATACAAATTTTTTGGTGATGGCGAAGAATTAATTGATCCGGCAAATAAAGTAAAAGTTCCTAACGGAATGGGGGATTTCAATTCTGTTTTTGTCGTTGATGATGAAAAGGAAAGTAAAAACTTTTTACACATTTTAAAATATGAAATGAGAGAGAACGAATCGGAGTTTATCTTTTTTTATGAAAATGAATTCTATACAGAAGCAATTACTTCTGAAAATGTTATTGCTCTTATTGATAATAGTAAGATTGATAAAAAGAAAATAAGTATATCGGGAAACAAAATAATTGTAACCTTGAGCGGATCGGAACTTGAACAGAACCAGATTTTAAGAGTTGCGGTAAGTGTAAATGGAACGTCGTCTAACATTCAGTCGGTGTTTTTAATTGATGGGAAACCGGCGGGAGGGGATGATATATTTTTATGGAACGATGCAATTATTTATTCGCTTATGATCGACCGTTTCAGCGATGGGGATAAATCAATTAATAATCCTATTGTTCACGATTCTCTCTCTTCTAAAGCAAATTACATGGGCGGAGATTTCCAGGGTATAGTAAATAAATTGAACGAAGGATATTTTGATTCGCTCGGAATAAATACAATATGGCTTTCACCGGTTTATGATAATCCTAATGAAGCTTATAAAGAAGCCCCGGTACCGCATAGATGGTTTTCCGGTTATCACGGTTACTGGCCGATTAACTCTACTAATACTGAGGAGAAGTTCGGCACGATAGAAAAGCTGAAGGAATTAATTACTGCGGCGCATAAACGTGGAATCAAAATTCTTCTTGATATAGTTGCTAATCATGTTCATCAGAACCATCCACTGTTCAAAGAAAAGCCGGAATGGTTTGGTGAACTAAAATTACCTGATGGACGAATGAATCTGCGTTTATGGGACGAATACCGTTTAACCACATGGTTCGAACCATATCTGCCTAAGTTCAATTATGTTGGATCCAAAGATGCAATTGATTTTATGACCTCGAATACTGTCTGGTGGATGAAAGAAACCGGCGCCGATGGATTCCGACAGGATGCAGTAAAACATATACCGAATGAATTCTGGCGCGCACTGACTAAAAGAATTAAAACCGAAGTTGAAATTCCAGAGAAGAAAAAAGTTTATCAGATAGGCGAAACATTCGGAAGTTACGAGTTGATAAGTTCGTATGTAAATAACGGTCAGCTCTCAGCTCAGTTCAACTTTAATGTTTATGATGTTGCTCTTCCAACATTTATTGATCCCCGGATTTCATTTGCATCTCTTGATGCAGAGATTAAAAAATCATTTCTG
Source organism: Ignavibacteriales bacterium (assembly GCA_020059785.1). Lineage (GTDB taxonomy): Bacteria > Bacteroidota > Ignavibacteria > Ignavibacteriales > Melioribacteraceae > DSXH01. The sequence goes on from JAGVBL010000253.1 coordinate 2,029, forward strand.
GTTTACGGTGAAAATAATTTGATGGGCAACATAATGGATAGTCATGACAAGAACCGCTTCATGGCATTTGCAGACGGGGACCTTGATGTTACCCAATGGAGTGCAGTTGAAGAAGGTTGGAACAATCCGCCAAAGGTTGATAACCCGGCTTCGTATGAAAAGGCAAAACTTTATTATGCATATATGAATACTATTCCGGGTCTTCCAGTAATTTATTACGGAAGCGAATTTGGAATGACCGGTGCATCCGATCCGGATAACAGGAGAATGATGAGATTTGGAAACGAACTTAGTGTTTATGAAAAGAAAATGTTAGAAGATGTTAGAAAGATTATTAATCTGAGAAAGAATCATCCCGCTTTGCGCTATGGAGATTTTCTAACTGTTCAGGCTGATGAAAATATATATGCTTATATCCGCTCCGATGTAAATGAACGGATAATGGTAGTTCTAAATAAGAGTAACAAGAGTGTTCAAGTTCAGCTTAAAATCCCCGCGGTTTATGGAATTAAATCGGCATCTGATTTATTGACGAATGAAAAAGTAGAAATGGTTAATAATAATATTAATCTGACAATTCCGCCGGTTAGTTACAGCTTTTATAAATTGGAAGAGTGAAGAGGTTGTATTAATAATTAATTTATAAATGCATTACAGAAAATCCATAAGATTGAAAGAGTTTGATTACTCCACGGCATGGTGGTATTATGTTACTATTTGTACTAAAAATCATTCTAAAGAATTTGGAACCGTAACAAATAGTTTTGCTGAATTAAACGACAATGGTAAAATTGTTCTGGAGAACTGGAAGTATTTACAATCACACTTCGCTAATGTAGAGTTAGATCAATTTATTATAATGCCTAATCATCTACATGGAATCGTCATCATCAACCAGAGTATGGGTTTGATTAATCAAACCCCGACGGACCAGGATTGGATTATGATGAAAAATCCTTCCTTAACATTGGGTAAAATAATCAGGTTTCTTAAAGCGAGGTCATCAAGGATGATTCATGCCGCCGGAAACACATCGTTCCAATGGCAGAGAAATTATTATGAGCATATAATTAGAAACGAAAAAGATTTATACAATATCAGAAAGTATATAATTAATAATCCGCTTAAATGGGATTTGGAAAAAGAAGAAACATTAGAAAATTTCTGAGGTACTTAAATGAAAATAGCATTAGTGCAGCAATCAGCTTCGAATGATAAAGAACTTAATATTAGAAAAGGAATAGAAGCTGTGAGAAATGCAGCTTCTAAAGGTGCAAACATAATCTGTTTCTCGGAGCTGGCTTTTACTAGGTTTTATCCGCAGAAAAAAGCTTCATTAGATTACAAAAACCTTGCCGAAGCGATTCCCGGTCCAACCACCCAAATTTTTTCTAAACTCTCAAAAGAACTGAATGTTGTTATCATCCTGAATCTGTATGAATATGATAACGGGAACACTTATGATTCTTCACCCATAATAAATACGGATGGAGAAATTCTAGGAACGACAAGGATGATTCACATAACAGATTATCAACACTTTTATGAAAAGGATTATTATGTACCTGGAAATAA
>JAGVBL010000021.1 GCA_020059785.1 Ignavibacteriales bacterium
CTATTTCAGTCATTGATTGTGCCGCAGATTCAATAGCTTGCTGTGTTTTTTTCAAATCGATTATATGAATCCCGTTCTTTTCCATGAAGATGTATGGCTTCATTTTAGGATTCCAGCGACGAGTTAGGTGCCCAAAATGTGCACCCGATTCAATTAATTCGGTGAGTTGTACCTTAGACATATTTTCTCCGTTTTTCTTCTACTCTTATCATCTTTGTCTTTCATCCGGCTTTTGCCGGACACGGTGACAAATCCAAGAGTATGTCTGGTTAATAAATAAATTACTTTTGAATTATCTCTTAGAGAATTGGAATCTCTTTCTTGCTTTCTTTTGCCCGTATTTCTTTCTTTCAACCATTCTCGGATCTCTTTTTAACAATCCTTCCGATTTTAGCGAAGAACGGAATTCGGGATTAATCTCTTCTAATGCTCTCGAAATTCCTAAACGGATAGCATCGGATTGACCTGAAATACCGCCACCGTTAGTATTAGCAAAAACATCATATTTGCCTACGGTTTCTGTAGCAATAAATGGAAGTTGAATGTTATCTCTGTGCTCTTTGAGCGGAAAATATTTTTCCACTTCTTTGTCATTAATAACAACTTTACCAGATCCGCTTCTTAAATAGACTCTGGCAACTGCATTTTTTCTTCTTCCTACAAAAATTTTATCTACCATTAAATCACTCCATTATAAACTTATTGTTTCAGGCTTCTGTGCTGTGTGCGGGTGAGATTCACCTGAATATACTTTTAATTTCTTTATTAACTTTTTACCAAGACGTGTTTTGGGAAGCATTCCTTTAACAGCATTTTCAATTACAAATTCCGGTTTCTTTGCCATTACTTCGGATAAACTTCTTACTTTTAATCCACCCGGATACATTGAGTGGTGAGTATAAGTCTTAAGAGTTTCTCTCTTTCCTGTAAGTCTAACTTTTTCTGCATTGATTATTACTACAAAGTCACCGGTATCTGTGTGAGGTGTAAAAATCGCTTTGTTCTTACCTCTTATAATTCGTGCAACTTTTGCAGCTAATCTTCCTAAAACCTGGTCTTTTGCATCAACTAAAAACCATTTATGGTTAGCATCTTCAGTTTTAATTGATCTTGTTATTCTTTCTTGCTTCAAAACATCCTCCAAATACGAAATTCTATTTTTCAAAGGTTTCAAATATATTTTTATATGGCAAGAATGTCAAGAAAATGATGATTTTTTAATAACTTTGGAACGTAATTATTTTTTAATGGCAAGAAGTTTCAAAAAAACTAAAAAAAACGAATAAAATGAGAATTTTAGTTACCGGCGGCGCTGGATTCTTGGGAATTAACCTGATTCGTTACCTATTAAAAAAGGATTATCAGATAATTTCGCTTGATATTGCAGACTTTAATTATCCGGACGTTCAAAATAAGGTTAAGGTAATTAAGGGTGATATTAGAAATGATCTAATAGTCAGTCAATTGATGAAAGAAACTGACCTGGTAATTCATTCTGCTGCAGCATTACCGCTTTACACTCCCGAAGAGATCCGGTCTACAGATATTGAAGGAACACGATTATTAATTCACGAAGCTTTCTTGAACGGAGTAAAGAGATTTATCCATATCTCATCAACTGCAGTATATGGAATTCCCGATCATCACCCGATTTACGAAACAGATAAGCTTGATGGCGTAGGTCCATACGGAAATGCAAAAATTGAAGCGGAAAATATTTGTCTTGAATATAGAAAGAAAGGGATGTGCGTCCCGATTCTCCGTCCAAAATCTTTTATTGGACCCGAACGGCTTGGAGTTTTCGCTTTATTATATGATTGGGCTAAGGATGGTAAAAATTTTCCGATGATAGGTAAAGGCAATAACCGTTATCAATTACTGGATGTAGAAGATTTGTGTGCGGCAATTGAATTGGCAATTAATTTACCTGACGAAATTGTAAATGATACATTCAACATCGGTGCTAAAGAATTTACTACTATGAAGGAAGATTATCAGTCCGTATTGGATTATGCCGGATTTGGGAAAAAAATAATTTCACTTCCTGAAAAACCGGTGATATGGACATTAAAATTTTTAGAAACTCTAAAACTTTCGCCTCTTTATAAATGGGTTTACGAAACTGCTTCCAAAGATTCATTTGTATCGATCGAAAAAGCAGAAAAGATACTCGGCTTTAATCCGAAATATTCTAATAAAAATGCATTGATTAGAAATTTTAAGTGGTATCTGGAAAATCTTGAGTCGTTTAAAAATCAATCTGGAATAAGTCACCGCGTTCCATGGAAACAAGGAATTTTAAAACTGGCAAAATATTTTTTCTGATTTTAAATATATAATTAATCTCTGCACTCTGAGTTCTACATTCTGCACTCTTTTAATTATATTTGCAAATAAAATTTAGAAAAACAAAAAAAAGGAATAAACGATGGCAACAAAGAAAGATTTCTTGAAAGATGTAATTAAACACATAGATATCAAAGAAAATAATGTAATTAAGCTTGTAGATTCAATGGAAAACATGGCATTTTCTGCAAGGGATTTGAACCGGGCTGCAAATATTTACGTAAAGATGCTTGAAGATAAAGAGTGTGCGGTTATACTTACTTTAGCCGGAAGTCTCTTCAGTGCCGGATTGAAACGTGTAGTATCCGATATGATTAATAATAACATGGTTGATGCTATCGTATCTACAGGTGCTATTATGGTAGATCAGGATTTCTTTGAAG
>JAGVBL010000386.1 GCA_020059785.1 Ignavibacteriales bacterium
ACAGAGTGATGTAAACTCAGGCGCTGTATGAATGATTGTGTAATCCCTCTCCGGATTAGGATTAGGAAAGGTTACGAGGAGTTTTGTTTTGTCGGTCATAGTTTATTCTTTGGTTTGATAATTGCTGAATTGAATTTAACTAATTTTTCCCAATCAATTTTACCAGTCATACAAAACTCTTTGGAAAAATCAAAAGTAAAACTATTTATTAAACGTGAGTATTCTTCAATAAATTCTTCATTTTTTTCTTTAGCTTTATGGCCCAATGGTTCTATAATTTCGATATATAAATTCTTATTTCCCGAAATAAATTCCCAAAATCGCTCACCACACAATTTTATAAATTCTTCTTTTTCAGGTTTATTATCTCTTCCATAGCAACAACCATTCACTGCTACGATGTGTTTAATTTCAGAGTTCGTTTTTAATATTCTTTTTGCTTTTCTAAAATTTTCTTTCATTTTATTTTGTTGACTACTATTTCCCCAATTTGGACCAGATTTTATGGTTACTATGTACTTTATGTTGTCTTTCTCAAATTCTAAATCAATACCTTCAGCAGCTGATTTCTTACCTTCGTATACTCTTTCACAAATAAAGATTGCTAATCCCTCTACGAAATCACCAAAAATTGTTTCTTCCTGAGATGACAAATATGCATCCAATAGATTTTTTATTAAATCTTGTGCGGTTAATACATTCTTTGCTTTGAAAAGATATGGGTTTTTTCTTAACAGGACATCCGAAAACTTAAGTTGTTTTAATCTTTCTAATCGTTTTTTATGAAAAGAACCAATATTTCCTTCAACGTATTTTTTTACGTATTCTAGTTTCAGTTTTGCCATATTTAACCTTGGGCTCCGCGGCAAATATATTTTGACTTAGTTGGTTTTCTGCCAATTTATAATACTCTTTCACTATTTCAATTCCTAAACCAATTCTTCCCATTTTGTTTGCAACATTCACTGTTGTTCCTGAGCCCATAAAAGGATCAAGGACAACATCACCTTCTTTTGTAAAAAGCTTTATAAACCATTCAGGTAGCTCATCAGGGAATGCGGCACTGTGTTCTTTGTTATTGCATTCAGTAGCAAGATGTAAAACGTTTGTGGGGTACACATAATCTCTATTTAGCCAATTAGAGACGTTTTTCCCAAAGTTGCTGCCGCTTTTTGAATCATCACGATTTTTATCCGTCTCACTTAATTTTCTCAACCGGGATTTTGCCCAATCACCAATTGGGACCATCACTTCCTCTTGATACATATTAAAATGTTTAGCTTTGTTAAATTGTAAAAGTCTTTCCCAAGAATCACGAAAACGATTCGGCCATTTTCCGGGATAAGAATTTTTTTTATGCCAAATAAATTCCTCAGTCCAAAGCCATCCCTGTTCACGCATCTTTTTTATTAGATCTATTACATATGTATGTCTCTCGCCACCCACAACTTTCTCTTTAATGTTTAGAACAAATGTCCCCGTGGGTTTAAGGACACGAAATAATTCTTTGGAGAATGGTAGAAACCATTCAACATATTTATCTGGGTGAATTCCGCCATATGTGCTTTTACGACTATCTGAATAAGGTGGTGAAGTGAAAATTAAATCAATCGCACTTGGTTCAAAATTCTTTAGAATTTCTTTAGAATCACCAAGAAATATTTTTGTTTTCTTATACATTAACCCCTTTCGTCAATCCTTTTTATCTTTATCAATTTCTGCAACAGTTTCAATTGCAACATTTACGACAACAAACCAATTGAAAAACCCCCATTCAATTCCTTTTTTAACGACATTCATTTCTTGAAAGGTAAGTTCCCTTCCTATTTTCTCTTTAGCTAATGTTTGAACATCCAATACATTTATGGCATAAATTAATTCATCATTTTTTAACATTGGTGTTACATATTGACTCATATTCTCCTCAATAAATAAATTTAGAAAAATTCACTCTGCATTCTACACTCTTAATTCTTCACTCAATCGTATTTGGGTTTTGTTTTATAAGGAATCGGATCATCAACACCCGCTTGCTGGAATCCACGCAGACGGAAAGCACAGCTATCGCATACTCCGCATGCTTCATCTTCACTCTGATAACACGACCAAGTTAAATGAAGCGGCGCTTTCAATTCGGCTCCCTTTCTAACAATATCAGCTTTCGAAAAATTTATAATTGGTGTAACAATTTTAATTTTAGTTTCAGGCTTGGTTCCAAGGTCAACCATTTTTTCGAATGCTTCATAAAATTGCGGACGGCAATCGGGGTAACCTGAAGCGTCTTCATAAACAGCACCGATAAAAATTGCTTCTGCTCCTATCACTTCTGCCCAGCTTACGCACGCACTTAATATGTTAGCATTACGGAACGGAACATAGGATGTCGGCACTTCCTTATTAGCTAAATCAGCTTTAGTAACCTCAATTGCTTTATCCGTTAATGACGAGCCGCCGATCTTTGCAAGGTGCCCCAGATCAATAACCATTTTTCTTTCCGCATTATAAAAATCAGCAATATCATGGAAAGCTTTCAATTCACGCGTTTCGGTTCTTTGACCATAGTTTACATGAATAAATGCGAGGTTATATTTTTCACTTGCAATTGCAGCTGTAACGCAGCTATCCATTCCACCGCTTACTGCAACAACTGCTAAATTCCTCTTTTCCATAAAACCATTGTAAATTACAGCCAAAAATAGTAAAACGAATCTACTCTTGAAATAAAAAGAATGATTAATAAACGATTACCGTATAAGCCGATTTTTCTTGAGGAAAATAAGAGTAAATCCGAGCAATAAACTAACAATTGAAGATAACAAAAACGGAACCTGGTAACCGAAACTATCCCATAAAATTCCGGCAAATAAAGAGCCGAACAAAACACCAATACTGCTTAGAGTAGTTACCAGACCTATTGCGGTTCCACGTAAATGGGAAGGAATAATATCCGATATCCAAGCTTTAGAAATGCCTTCAGTTGATGCAGCGTAAATTCCATAAATACAGAATAGGATTATATTTATTAAGAAACTTCCGCTTAATCCGAACCCAAGATAGACTGCGGAGAAAATGAATAATCCAATTATAAAAATTTTCGATTTGCCTAATTGATCCGAAATTAATCCGATTGGATATGACGAAGTTGCATAAACAATATTATATAAAATGTAACCGATTAATGCCGAGGTGTCCGAACCGGAGATATTCTGAGTTTTCAAGATCAGAAAAACATCACTGCTGTTAACAAGTGAAAACAAAGTAAGAATAGTTAATAATAATTTGAATTCCGTTGTAGCTTCAATCCAAAAAAGTTTTATACTTACTTTATTTTTTAACTGCGGGTTAAAATTTTCTTTCTCTTTAACCATAAAGGCAAAAATGACTGCTAAAAGAGAAGGAACAACCGCAACAAAATAAATTAGAATATAATTACCGGTAAAAAAATTGAGAATTATTAATGCAGTTATTGGTCCTAGTACAGCACCCCAAGTATCCATACCGCGATGAAATCCAAAAATTGCTCCGGTATTATTATCGGATGCCGCAGCAAGGAGAGAATCGCGCGGAGCGGTTCTAATCCCTTTTCCAATTCTGTCAATTATACGCGAAGAAATTACGGTAGAAATTAATGGAAAAAATCCCGGTAACGGTTTAGCAATTGCCGATAGCGTATAACCAGTTTTTACAAAAACCGATCGCCTTTGAATCTTATCCGATAAAAATCCAAAATACCCTTTCAATAATCCGGCGGTTACTTCTGCAATACCTTCTATCAAACCAATCAGCGCCATCGATGCACCCAATGTTGCAGAAAGGAAAAGAGGTGTAATTGGATAAAGCATTTCGCTGGCAAAATCCGTAAATAGACTTACAAAACCTAAAATCCAAACCGATTTGGGAATTCTTCTTTTCTTATTCATTTAGTCAAAAAGAAATTTAGACAGTGCAATTTAACAGATTTCTATTGACAATTTGAATACAAGTTCTAACATTAGTAGTGAACATTTCAATAATTGGCAAATCGTCTTACAATAGTAGCTAAGACCGACTAAATAAAATAGTTGGATTCTAAGAAGGAGGAGAATATGGAATTTTTTGAACTTCATCCCATTACACCGCAATTAAGATATATTAATATGGCTGTAGAAGTATTAAAAAACGGTGGGGTGATTATTTATCCTACAGATACGGTTTATGGAATTGGGTGTGATATTTTTAATAAGGAAGCTCTCGACCGTGTATATCAAATAAAACATGAAGCCGGGACCAAACTGTTCAGTTTTATTTGCCCCGATCTTAAAGATATTTCGAAGTATGCAAAAGTATCGGATTATGCTTATAGGACAATGAAAAAATTATTACCGGGTCCTTACACTTTTGTTTTACCCGCAGCTAAGGAAGTACCTAAAAAATTATGGAGTAAAAGAAAAACAGTCGGCATTAGAATTCCTGATCATAAAATAGCATTATTACTTGCTAAAGAGTTAGGTAACCCGATTGTCAGCACGTCAGTAACAAAAAGAAAAGGTGAATTGTTATTTAACCCTGATGAAATAAAAGCAATTTTTAATTCTCAAGTAGATTTGATGTTATCAAGCGGTCCATTAGAAGGAAAGCCGTCCAGCATAGTTGATTTAAGTAAAGAGACTCCTGAAATATTACGCGAAGGCGCCGGTGATGTTAGAATGTTTTTGAATTTATGAAGGAAGTATTTATAAAAATATTTTTAAGGGACAAAAATTTCCCCATCATTTCCATAGTTAAGGAATGATTTTGTTCATTGAGGTAAATAATTTTTAAGCCGTTCAACTTTTATCCAATCCAGAGTTCAGAAGTTGATGAATAATTATTCTCGGAACTTGCTGACCTGATATTACTTTGAGTACGCATTTTTCTATGTCGTAAATCCTCAGCCGGTTCCGGTATATCCGGCACGTATGTTTTCAACATTTCTTTACTAATTGAATACGCTTTTTTACCCTTAGTTTTTTTGTTTTTAACGGAAACCAGTTTCAATTTCGATCCTGGATTACCAGCACTATTGCCGCGCATAATAACCTCCTTATTTATGTTGATTCGATAATAGGAAGAGAATAGAATGAAGATAAATCTGAAGCAAATATAAAAAAAAGGGAACTCTCTAATAAGGGAATTAGGAATCCCTTTTAATTACAATCTATTCTTAAATTTCTTTATGAACCAAAGTTGATGATGCTTGCGCAGTAGGAAATACAATCATTTGAGCAATATTAACATGTTTTGGCCTCGTTGCAACATAAACTACAGCATCAGCGATATCATCGGGTGAAAGAGGAGTATAACCTTTATAGACGGCATCAGCTTTCTCTTCATCGCCATAGAATCTTACTTTGCTGAATCCGGTTTGAACAAGTCCCGGATCGATAGTACTGATGCGAATATTTTTATCCATAACATCTGCCCGTAAAGATTTAGTTATTGCTGCAACTGCATGTTTGGATGCACAATAAACAGCACCGCGCGGATAAGCTTCGTGCCCGGCAATTGAACCGATATTAATTATGTGTCCCTCTTTCCGTTCAACCATTTGATGAATTATAGCATTTGTAACGTAAAGCAAACCTTTGATATTAGTATCAATCATTTCCTCCCAGCCATCAGGGTTATCTTCATATAGTTTATTCATTCCCCTTCCCATTCCGGCATTGTTTATAAGTATATCAATCCTCTTCCATTCATCGGGTAAAGATTTAACAGCATCATCAACTTCTTTTTTATTTCTAACATCTAATTGAAACGGATAAACATTTATTTTGTACTTCGATCTGATTTCATTTGCAATTTCATCAACCAGATTTTTTCTACGTGCGCTTATTAGAAGATCGGCACCTTCTTTTGCGAGAGCATAAACACACGATTTTCCGATTCCCGATGTAACACCGGTTATAAAAACTTTTTTCCCTTTTAATGATTCCATTACTAATCCCAATTTTTGTTATGTAAAATTATGTTCAAATATGGAATTCTCAAATTTTATTTCAAAAAAAATTTTCTGGATAGCCGCGAGTCTTTATTAGACAAAGTATCCGGAATTTTATATCTTGCAATTAGGGTTGTCACTCAATCCAGTAAAAAAATAATCTCGCCAACAAATCATTAAAATTTATTTGGAAAGGAACGTAAATAACCAGAATACAACATTATTAGAAGAGCAGGCCGATACAAAGATATTATGTTATCATTGTGGTGACGAATGCCCCGACAATGCAATTCATATTAGCGAAAAAATCTTCTGCTGCAATGGTTGTAAAACCGTTTACGAAATTCTAAATCAGCATGACCTGTGTAATTATTATTCAATAGAGAACTCCCCTGGCATAACAAAAAAATATGATGTAAAACGCAACCTCGATTTTCTTGATGACCTCTCTGCTAAAGAAAAATTTATTGATTTTACTGATGGTAAAATTTCAAAAGCAACATTTACAATTCCACAAATGCACTGCAGTTCCTGCATCTGGATTTTAGAAAATCTTTACAAACTTAATCCCGGAATTATTTCCTCACAGGTTAATTTCCTTCAGAAGAAATTGTTCATCAACTTTTCCGAAGAAAAAACTGGCTTAAAACAAATTGTAGAGCTTCTCGATTCGATTGGTTATGAACCGTTACTAAATCTTGAAGAGAAACAGGAAGAAAAAGTAAAGGCAGAGAATAAAAATCTTTATTATAAAATTGGGATTGCGGGATTCTGTTTTGGTAATATAATGCTGTTAAGTTTTCCGGAGTATTTATCTATAGGTGCTGAAGAACTGCCGGAGATGAAAAGAATTTTTGCTTACTTGAATATTGTCCTTTCTTTACCGGTTTTTTTCTATAGCAGTTTAGATTACTTTTTATCTGCATGGAAAGGATTAAAGAAAAAATTAGTTAACATAGATGTACCGATTGCTCTTGGAATAATAGTTCTTTTTCTTAGAAGTATTATCGATATAATATTTCTTAACGGTGCAGGTTACCTAGATTCTTTAAGCGGACTTGTATTTTTTCTTTTGATCGGCAGATTATTTCAAAATAAGACTTACGAAACACTCAACTTCGAAAGAAATTACAAATCCTACTTTCCAATTTCAGTAACGGTAAAAAAAGAAAATATTGAAACGACAATTCCAGTAGAGAAATTGGAAGTTGGAACACGTATAATAATCCGTAACAACGAGCTAATACCCGCAGATGCAATTTTAATTAAGGGTAAGGCAAATATTGATTATAGTTTTGTAACTGGTGAATCAATTCCAGTTTCGAAAAATACCGGGGAGATGATCTATGCCGGCGGAAGACAGGTCGGCGGAGCAATTGAGCTCGAAACAATTAAAGAGATTTCGCAAAGCTATCTAACACAATTATGGAACAGCAAAGCATTCCATAAAGAAGATGAGTCCAGAATAGTATCGCTTGCAAATTCCATCAGCAAACATTTTACATTTATCGTTCTATTTATAGCTATAGCCGGTGCTATTTACTGGTTAACTGTTGATGCTGTATTTGCATTTAATGCGTTTACAGCTGTTTTAATTGTTGCGTGCCCCTGTGCACTTGCTCTTTCAACCCCGTTTACATTAGGGAACACACTTAGAATTTTCGGTCGTAATAAATTTTATTTGAAAAACACACACGTAATAGAAAAACTTGCAAGCGTTAATCATATTGTTTTCGACAAAACCGGGACAATCACCGAAAATGATGCTGCATTAGTTAGTTTTGATGGTCAACTTACACACAATAACAAAATGCTTATTAAATCTGCGGTAAGAAATTCTTCGCATCCGTTAAGCCGTGCAATTTATAATTATTTGCATGATTCCGGTGTAACATCAATAGAATCATTCAGCGAAATAACAGGTGAAGGTATTACTGCAATTATAAATGGTAAACAAATAAAAGTCGGATCCGAAAATTTTGTAACCGGATCAAATAGAGGTGATAGTTACTCTACACGTGTTTTTGTTTCGATCGATAATGAACTGATCGGCTTTTTTACAATTTCTAATAAATACAGAAACGGACTAAAAGAAATTATTTCTTCACTGGAAAATAAATTTGAGATCTCACTTTTATCGGGCGATAACAATAGCGAGAAAGAAAACCTTACCCGGTTCTTTGCAGATGAAAAAGAGCTTCACTTCCGGAAATCCCCGCATGATAAACTTGATTATGTTAGCAATCTACAAGTGAATGGAAAAAAAGTTTTAATGATTGGGGACGGATTAAATGATGCCGGTGCTCTTAAAAAAAGCGATGTGGGAATTTCTATTTCGGATAACATTAATAACTTTTCACCGGCTTGCGATGGAATACTCGACTCAAAATCTTTTAGCCGGTTAGCGGATTTTATTCTATTCTCTATTAAAAGCAGAAAAGTAATTATTGCAAGTTTTATTTTGTCTTTCATTTACAACATAGTGGGATTATCATTTGCAGTAACGGGTTCTTTATCACCTATTGTTGCAGCTATTTTAATGCCCATTAGTTCAATTTCTGTTGTAGTCTTTACAACTTTTTCTATTAATTTTATTGCAAGAAAAGAAAGGTTTATTTAATGTCGGTTGTCTTTGTGTTGATAGGTGCAAGTTTATTAGTGGCATTGGGATTTTTAGCAGCATATCTATGGGCAGTTAAAAGCGGTCAGTATGATGATAAACATACGCCGGCAATCAGAATCTTATTTGAGAACAATAGAAAAGAGCAGAACGTAGAGAGCAGAACGATGAGTGACGAGAAAAGTGGCAAAATTGATGAAAGCATAATGAAGAGAGATGAGAAAAGTGAAAAGGAATAATAAATTTTGCATTATACATTTTACATTATACATTAATAAAATCAGGAGCTGTTTTAATGACTGTTGAGAAATTCAGTTATGATAATCAGATCGTCAAGCAATTTACAATTGCAACCGTAGTATGGGGAATTGTAGGAATGCTTGTCGGTTTAATTATTGCGATACAACTCTATCTACCCGAATTGAATTTCGGAATATCGTATTTAACATTCGGGCGGATTCGTCCATTACATACCAACTCAGTAATTTTTGCATTTGTCGGTAATTTAATTTTTGCCGGTATTTATTATTCGTTGCCCAGATTATGCAAAGCAAGTATGTGGAGTAAATTTCTTAGTAACTTTCACTTCTGGGGATGGCAATCAATAATTGTTCTTGCAGCAATAACTTTGCCGCTGGGTATAACAACAAGCAAAGAATATGCAGAACTTGAATGGCCAATCGATATTTTAATTGCTCTTGTCTGGGTTGCTTTTGGTGCTAATATGCTTGGCACAATAATTAAACGGCGCGAAAAACATATGTATGTTGCAATCTGGTTTTACATTGCAACCTTTGTTACAGTTACAGTTCTTCATGTTGTTAACTCACTCGAAATTCCGGCGACATTTATAAAGAGTTACCCGATTTATGCCGGTGTTCAGGACGCACTCGTTCAATGGTGGTACGGCCATAATGCCGTAGCATTTTTCTTAACAACACCGTTTTTAGGATTGATGTACTACTTCCTACCTAAAGCGGCAAACAGACCCGTTTATTCATACCGTCTTTCAATTCTTCACTTCTGGTCATTAATATTTTTATATATATGGGCAGGGCCTCATCACCTTTTATATTCTGCTCTTCCTGATTGGGCACAATCGTTGGGAACAGTTTTTTCAGTGATGTTAATTGCTCCTTCATGGGGAGGAATGATAAACGGACTATTAACATTACGCGGTGCATGGGATCGAGTGCGCGATAATCCTATTTTGAAATTTATGGTCGTTGCTGTTACTGCTTACGGTATGGCAACATTCGAAGGACCGATGCTTTCACTCAAAAATGTTAATGCAATTGCACACTTTACAGATTGGATAATTGCACATGTTCACGTTGGTGCGCTTGGATGGAATGGAATGTTAACATTCGGCATTTTATACTGGATGGTTCCAAAGATGTGGAATACAGATTTGTATTCTAAGAAAATGGCAAATGCTCATTTCTGGATTTCTACTTTAGGAATTGTATTCTATGCGATCCCGATGTATTGGTCGGGAATAGCGCAATCATTAATGTGGAAACAATTTACCCCGCTCGGTATTCTTCAATATCCAAACTTTTTAGAAACTACTTTGCAGATAATTCCATTTCATATAATCAGATCCTTCGGCGGATTGCTATACTTAACTGGTATCTGTTTAATGGGCTACAACTTGTTAAAAACTGCAAAACAAGGAAAGTTTGTTAAGGAAGAGGAAGCTGAAGCAGCCCCGCTTATAATCGAAAAGGATAAAATGAAACGCG
>JAGVBL010000238.1 GCA_020059785.1 Ignavibacteriales bacterium
TAAAATCGATTTTATTGAAGACTTCATTTCTACCTCAGCCCAATAATTTTTAAATTCTTTTACTTCTTAAACAAAATTTATTTTTTTATAAAGCACTCTAATTCCATCTACAAACCACCAACCACTGATAACCGGGAACCAGAAAACTCATCACCCAACGTGTTTTGTTTTAAATCCTTTCATCATCCATTTTCTTGCGAGCAATAAACTTAACGGACTTATAATTGCAATAACTCCATAGATAAGCCACATAAACTCTGTATTCATTTGAGCTGGTGGTGTATCTGCCGGACAGTAATTCATCAAGAACCAACCGGAATAGAGACTTGTAACAACTTTTGTAAGGAACCATGGAAATTGTCCAATCCCCATATAAATGCCCGTCATATTTTTCGGTGCAATTTCTGCAACCCATTGTAAGAAGCGCGGCTGCCACATTGCTTCACCTATTGTCATGATTATCAGGTATGCTAATAACGTTCCCATACTGGGACCAATAGCTAAAATGAAAGTTGGGGATGCCATAACGAATGTACCTATTATCATCATTGTGTAAGCATTTTTCTTAGATGTAAGTGCAGCTATCATTGGAGTAAGAACGAAAATTAATATCGGATTAAGGTTCACAAAGAACTCAAAATTATCCTGAACAAATCCGTCGAAAGCGCGGCTTGTGTATAATGGTATTGTTAACCAGTTGTGTGCAAATAATGTCTGGACGGGAATCAACACAAAAATAAAGAATAGGAAACGTTTATCTTTCAAAGGGAAATTTTTAATATAGAATTTTAGTTTTTCCTTTGCACTCATTTTAGAAAGCTCATCTTCATTTTCTTTCTGGCTTTCATTTTTTTCTTTTGATGCCTCTTCAATTGCTCTTGCAACTGCTTTCTTTGTCATAATAAAATATACAACGGCTATACCTGCAACTGTTAAAGCAACATAAACCCAGAACACTCCTAAAATACTTGTTGCTTTTCTAACCGGTGGAGATATTAACCCGGGCAAATAACCGCCAAGATTCATTAGAGCGTATAACATTGCATAACCCATTGCAGCGGTATTCTCAGTCGTGAATTTTTTTACAGCGGCATAAGCAGCCGGTTGATACATTCCGTAGCCGATTACAACACCAAGAATTCCAAGCATTGCATAGATATGTGCTGAACCCCATAAACCCGTTGAACCGAGATGCGGTGCAGTTGATAATAATATTCTGCCGAACAGCATAAATGAAAGTGCATAAAGAAGTGCTTTTCTCACACCCACAAGATCAACTGTTGCACCAAGGAATAACATACTTAAAGTAATACCGGCAGTTAAAACGCCTACCATATTACCAGCACGGATATCATCAAGCTGAATATATTCATTAAAATAGATTGCCAGTAAACCGACTACACCAAAGTATGTTAATCCTTCAAGAATGTAAGAAATATTTAGACCAAGCAGAGCTCTTGATGTATGTGCAAGATCTATAAACGGTTGTGTTACTTCCCAAATTATATTTGCAAATGTATCTTTTTCATTGCGCTCAATATTTTCCCTACCATAAATAAATAAAACAATTATTAGTGCAGCCGGCGGAAGTATTAGAGCAGTTATAAACATTGCTATTGCATTAAATCCTTTTCGAATTGCCAATCTTGTTGAACCGAGTAGAAGAACGAAATAAACTATTAAGCCAAGACCGATTACAGAAATCAGGAGGTCCATTATTCACCTATATTTTATTGTATAATATTCACTTCACTTTTCAAATCTATTCCGAAGTTGCTTTTAACATCGGAGATAATTCTTTCTGCATATTCTAAAATTTCTTTGCCGGTAGCACCGCCGTAATTAGTAATTATAAGAGCTTGTTTTTCGTATGCACCAACATTGCCGATTCTTTTTCCTTTGTAACCGCATTTTTCTATCAGCCACCCGGCAGAAATTTTGTATGTATCATCGCTTTGCTTAAAGTAAATTGCATCCGGGAATTTATTGATGAACAATTGAAATGTTTCGTTATCCATTTCAGGGTTTTTGAAGAAACTTCCGGCATTGCCTAATTGTTCCGGGGGGGCAATTTACTTCTGCGAATATTTCTGACTGTTTGACTAACAGTTTCTATTGTTAATGCATGTTCGGGAATATTTTTCAGTTCTTCTGATAAGGATTTATATGAGAGGTTAAATTTCTTTTCAGCAGATAATTTCAGAATTATTTTTGTTATGATGAAATTATTTTTAAGTTCATTCTTAAAGATGCTATCGCGATAACCGAAATTACATTGTGAATTAGTTAAGTTCTTTAATCTGCCGTCACTTAGATCGAAGTATTCAACGCTATGTAACACATCTTTCAGCTCCGATCCGTAAGCACCAATATTCTGAATTGGTGCAGCACCAACTGACCCGGGAATTAAACTCAGGTTTTCAATTCCGTATAATTTATTTTGAACGGTATATTTAACAAGATCATCCCATAATTCACCAGCAGCAGATTCAATCAAAACAAAATTTTCTTTTTCCTCAATTACACTTATCCCCTTTTTAGAATATTTAAGAACAACTCCATCGTAGTCTCTGGTAAATAAAATATTGCTTCCGCCGCCAAGAATAAGTAGCTGCTCATTTTTTCTTAAATCGGATTGGATAAATTGATCTAATTCTTTTTCGGAATTGATTTCAAGAAAATATTTGGCACTTACATCAGCACCAAAAGTATTAAGATATTTAAGAGAGTAATTTTTTTGAAGATTCATTAACCCGGTAACTTTTGCTATCAAAATATAAAGCTGTGTTATTCCTTTTTCCAATTAATATTTTTAATGTTTTTCCCATCCGATTGCAATAATATTCCGCCTGATTGATCCGTTCTGAGAATATTTATTCCCATAGAATTAAATCGACCAATAATCTCGGGACTTAGATGCTTGAATCTGTTAAGGATTCCGACTGAAATTAAAGCATATTGAGGATTAACCGCACTCAAAAATTTTTCTCCGCTGCTCGTTTTGCTGCCATGGTGTCCGGCTTTTAATACATCACTATGTAAAAAATTGTTGTAATGTTTCATATAAAAATTTTCGGCTTTAATACCGGCATCACCGGTTAATAGAAAAGAATTATTATGATATAATAATTTGAATACTCCGCTCCGGTCATTCATACTCATATTTCTGTAATTGTAATTTGTGGTATCATTCAGGATATATAATCTGGCACCACCAATTCTAAGAATAGCTTTACCATAATATTTAACAGGGATCTCATTCTTTTTTAATAATCCTTCAAGTTCAGAATCGCTTGATGATGAATAATCAGGTAATGGTTTATAAATCAGTTTTACTCGTTTATTTTCAATTAGAGTCAGGTACCCTTTATAATGATCAGCATCGGAATGAGTAATAAAACCGTAATCAATTTCATCTATTCCTAAAAAATTTAATAACGGAATTAAAATCCTTTCACCATTATCGAAATAGTCAGTAGCATTCCCACCATCAATTAAAGCTGTTTTACCGTCAGGAAATTTTATTAGTATTGCATCACCCTGTCCAACATCTACAGTAAGCACTGATAATTTATTATTGGGCAGTAAATCACTGTTATCAATACTAAAACCGGTTAAAAGTAAAACTGCTGTAAGGAATAGAACAATAATTTTTGATTTCCAGTTTGATAAACTTTTCCAGATAAGAGCAAGAAATAACACGGCAGAGTAAAATAATGTTGAATCGAAGAATGAAAATTTCTGTATTGAGATAAATGAATATTCATATCTTCCGATTAAGCGGACAAACGAAAAGAGCAGGTATGATAAAAACTCGTTTGCAGATGCATATGAAAACCCGAGAAAATAAAAAAGCGGTCCGGCAAATAAAGTCATTATTCCAAGCCCTACAATAAATCCGATTAAAGGAATAACAAAAAGATTTGCGAGTAAAGCAACAAGTGATAATTTATGAAAATATAAAAGTGTAAATGGAAGTGTCCCGATCTGCGCTGCTAATGAAACAGAAAAAAAGAGTAATAGATATTTCAGGATTCCCGATTTCAACTTCCAGCGATTAATTATGCGCGCCATCCGGGGATACATTGTTACTATTGCAATAACTGCCGAAAAGGATAATAAGAACCCCGGATTGAATAAATCTGCCGGATTTATTAACAGGATAATAAGTGCGGCAAGTGCCAGGGAATTCATACTATTGTAATTTCGTCCGGTTAATGGCGCAATTACCAAAGCAACCGCCATTATAGAGGCACGGACGACAGATGTTGGATAATTAGTAATTGCAACAAATAAAAGTAATCCGAGGATTGTAAAGCTGTATCTTAAATAGGGGTTGAATCGCTTAAAAAGAAATACAAATATCAGTACAATAAAACCAACGTGAAGACCTGAAACTGCCAGGACATGAATTACACCGGCATTTATGAAATCAATTTTGGTTTCATAATTGATCATGCTCTTATCAGCCAGTAGCAAACCGCGCAATAATGACGTTGTTGAGTTGTTATGAAATTTACGTATTACGTTATCAATATTTTTTCTAAGGTTGAATGAAATATTTTTCAAAAAGTCGGATTCATGCGAGATAATTTTAATATCGCTAACACGATAAATAATTAATAAACCGTTAATACCATCTTCGGTTAAAGTCGATTCATAATCAAATTCACCCGGATTACGTTTATCTCTTGCACGCGCAATTGTCCCTTTTATTTTTACATAATTACCCATTGCAACAGATCCGTAAAAAGAATTTAGATTGATAGAAGAGTCTTTAACTGTAGAGAGAAGAGTAACCTTACCCTTATAAAGTTTACTATCTGTATAAATTGAATCTGCTGATACATAAAATATAACTCTATCCGATCGGATCAGGCTTATATCCGATATCTTTCCATAAAGATTGGCATCTTTAATTACAGGTGATTCAAAAGGGTAATTAACTTTTTCATTTTGATTAACCGAGAAGTAAACCATACCAAAAAACAGGATTGATATAATCAATGGAATATTAAACCAGTTGTTTAACCGGATTTGTTTTGATGAGTATAATATTATTGATACAATTACAAGTATCGAAAGAGATATGACGAGGTAATTCAGCTGGATGCTGAGAAGTGATTGTAATACTATTCCCGAAATAAAAACCGCAACAAATTTTATGAGCGGATATTTATTCAATCATACATCTCCATAATTGCCGGTTTTATATCTGCAAGAGTTTTAATTTTTTGTGATAGTTCAGACGAATATTTACCGAATACCATTCCAA
>JAGVBL010000099.1 GCA_020059785.1 Ignavibacteriales bacterium
AATCAGGAAGCTAATGATACTTTCATTATTACGCGAGGACTTTTGCAGTGCATAGATGTTTATCCTCAGGATAATTGGAAGCAGGATGTACTGGTAAGAATCGATCAGCTTGATGATTTTGATCCGGATGAATCTGCATTCAAGAGATTATTACTTGAGCTTGCAGCCGAAGACAAACTCGATTCTCAATCGCGTTTATTAATCCCTAAAAATTTACTCGAGTTTGCCGGAATAGAAAAAGAAGTTTTAATTCTTGGACAGCACAAGAAGATCGAGATATGGAATCCAGACATATATGAATCGCTTAAAAGGGAGAACTCAAAACCGTTTTCGGAAATAGCAAAACAGGTAATGCAGAAAAAACCGAAATGAATCAACATGTGCCGGTCCTCTTAAATGAGAGCCTTGATTTTTTAGTCAAGAATTTTAACGGAATTTATTTCGACGGCACGGTAGGTTTTGGCGGACATTCATCAGAAATATTAAAAAGACTTCACTCAAAAGGAAAACTTGTTGCAACGGATAAAGATTTTGAAGCATTCAGTTTTTGCCAAAAGAAATTTAAAGACGATAAAAGATTTTCTGTTTATAACACAAGTTTTTGTGATATCGACACTATAGCTAAGATTGAGTTCATTGAAAAATTTGACGGCATCTTTGTAGATCTTGGGGTTTCTTCCTATCAGCTCGATAATGTTGAATCGGGTTTTACATTTAGAGAAGATTCACCCCTAGATCTAAGGATGAATAAAAATGCCGGATATCCGGCTTCGCATGTGTTGAATAATTATTCTCAAGAACATTTAGCTGATATAATCTGGAAATTCGGGGAAGAAAAATTATCTAAAAAAATTGCCCGGTTAATAGTTGAAGAACGTGCTAAGCAAAAGTTCGAATCATCAATACAATTACGTAAAATTATTGAAAGAATAGTACCCGATAGATTTTTATCTAAGACTTTATCCCGCGTGTTTCAATCTCTCCGCATTTATGTTAATAATGAATTGGATGAGTTAAAAAATTTTTTGGATAAAGCAGTTTCACTGCTAAACAAAAACGGAACACTGGTTGTATTAACATATCATTCATTGGAAGATAGAATTGTTAAAGAGAAAATTAAATACGAAAGCCTTGAATGCGTTTGTCCACCAGGAACCCCGGTTTGTATTTGCGGTAAAGTAAAACGACTTAAGTTACTAAATACAAAACCGGTTACACCAACTGAAAATGAAATCAAAGAAAATAAAAGATCAAGAAGCGCAAAATTAAGGGCAGCTGTTAGAGTGTGATATGAAAGGAGCTTCATTGAAAATATTTATAGTGATAATAGTTGGATTAGCAATATCAATTTTTGCTTATGTGGCAGTATTGAATGAAATCAAAAATCTGAATAAAGAAAAGTTGAATAAAACAGAAGTACTTAAAGAAAAACAAAATAGAATAGAAGCATTGAATGTTGAGATTCAAAAACTTACTGCAGAGGATAGAATAGTAACGTTTGCAATAGATTCATTAAGGATGAATAGACCTAAAGAAATTTTAGAATCAATATTTGTTTCTAAGGAACAAATAAAACAGATAGAAAAAATTTTACAAGAGAAGTATGATTAATAAGCGCGCACTAATATTAACCGGTTTTATTCTGATTGCTTTTATAGCTCTTATAATAAAATTATATTCAATCCAGGTTGTTAATAATGAGTATTACTCGTTAATTGCCGAAAGACAGCAGAACAAACCGCAGACAGTTAAAGCCGAACGTGGAATTATTAAAGATAGAAATGGAGAAGTCCTTTCTTTTACACGCGATAACATTTCCTTTTTTGTAGATACCAGAATGATGAATGCAAAAAAAATCGATTCAATCGCATCCATTTTTTCTTCTACCTTCGGTAAAGAAAAAGAATATTACAGGGAAGTAATTAATAAAGGTGTAAGGAATGTCTGCCTCGAGAAAAAAGTTTCGATGGATAAAGCTTTTCAAATAAAGAAACATGTAATTGAAGGATTGTATTACGAAGAAGATTATTCACGAGTTTATCCTTATGGAAGTTTAGCATCTCACATACTTGGTTATGTAGACCCAAAGCTTAATGGAGTTGACGGCATAGAAAAAGTTTACGATGATAAGCTGACGGGCAACGACGGTTATTATGTAATCGAAAAAGATGTAATGGGAAGAATTATATCGGTAAACGACAACAATTCGAAAGCACCGTCCAGCGGTAATAACCTTACACTTACTATCAATAAAACTTATCAGCAAATATTAGAAGAGGAGCTAACGAGGGGACTTGCTAAATACGAAGGCGAATCCGCACTTGGAATTTTGATGAATCCCAATACAGGTGAAATTTTTGCATTATCAAATATGCCAAACTACGACCCGGCGAATTACGAACTCTTTCCTAACGAGAAAAGAAGAAATAGAATTCTAACGGATACTTATGAACCAGGTTCAACAATGAAATCAATTACAATGTCCATTCTGTTCGATCAGCACCTTGCCAATCCTAATGAAATAATTGATACCGAAAATGGAACATACTATTATAAATCGGCAAAAATTTCTGACACGCATCCGTATACAAAACTTACAGTAAGAGAAATCCTGGAACAATCGAGCAATGTTGGAATATCAAAACTTTCTTTCAGAATTCCCGATGACATTCTATATAGATATTTACGCGATTTCGGATTCGGCAACATAACATCAATTGATTTACCGGGTGAAGCTCCCGGCTTACTTAAAAAACCCAAAAATTTCTCGGCATTAACAAAACCATTTCTTTCATTCGGTTACGAAATTTCTGTAACACCTCTTCAAATGATTGCGGCTTACAGTGCTTTAATTAACGGCGGAATTCTTTTGCAGCCATTCATTCTAAAAGAAATTACAGATTCAAAAGGAAATACAGTAAGTAAAACCCAGCCGAACAAAATCAGGAATGTAATTGATAAGTCAACTTCGGATTTGATAAAAGCAATTATGGTTGGAGTAGTAGAAAACGGAACAGGAAAAACTGCCCAGCTTGATGATGTAGTGGTTGGAGGTAAAACCGGAACAGCACAACAGCTTGTAGATAAATCCTATACAAGCAGAAGACACAATTCATCTTTCATCGGATTCTTTCCGGCAGATAATCCTAAACTAATCGGATTAGTACTTGTTAATGCTCCAAAGGTTGGTAAATACGGCGGACTTGTTGCAGCACCTATTTTCCGCGAAGTAGCCAGAAGAATTATTGATGCTGATCTTGCACTGGTTCCTGATAAAAAGAAAATTGAGAGAAACAATAGTATTGCGGATCAGTTTATTGCCGAGTTAAAATCGGCACCTGTATCAACAGGAAAAAACTATATGAACATTGCGCCAAAGAATGAAAATAAAAACAGAGTCAGAATAAATATAAATGAATCAAGAACCACGATGCCGAATTTAATTAACAGTTCTCTTAGAGACGCTGTAGTTCAGTTGAATGAACTTGGATTAGAATATAAAATTTCCGGTATAGGAAAGGTTGTAAGTCAGAGCATTGAACCGGGCAAAATATTTTCGCTGGGCGATACATGTATGGTAAAATGTGAACCGGTAAAAAAAACAAATATGAAGAGAGTTAATTAATGAGGTTATCGGCACTTTTAAACCGTGTTAAAGCAATTCAAGTTATCGGCAACGCCGAAGTAAAAGAAGTCGATTCGATTACAATCGATAGCAGAACAGCCGGAAAGAATTCAATCTACTTTGCGATTGAAGGATTCAAAGTTGATGGTCATCAGTTTATACATGATGCAATTAATAAAGGTGTAAGCGCCGTTGTATTAAGCAAACCGGATTCCGTTCCGGATCAGATTTTCTCCCACAGCGGAACTGTTAAAATAGTTGTTGATGATACAAGAAA
>JAGVBL010000315.1 GCA_020059785.1 Ignavibacteriales bacterium
AAAAAGGTAAAGAAACTATTAACCTGATACTGAAATGTTTTCTTTTTGCGTTAATAGGTACTACTTCCTACGCAATGATTATAATTCGTGCTAACCAGGAACCCCCTATTAACATGAACAGTCCTAAAACTTTTACAGAACTTGAATCGTACTTAAATAGAGAGCAATACGGCGACTTTCCAACATTCAAGCGTAGATTTTCTAATGAACCCCATCAACTAAAAATTTATTCCGATTATTCAAGCGATCTTGATTTCTTGTGGACATACCAGATGAATCATATGTTCAACAGATACCTGTTGTGGAATTACGTTGGAAGAGAATCGACATACCAGGATTCCGGAGTTGACTGGAAAGACTTGTTTGGGATTCCATTTCTGATAGGACTATTCGGATTGTATTACCACTTCAAACGCGATTGGAAAATGGGCGCAGTATTTCTTGTGATGTTTATTTTCTTAGGATACCTCACGGCATTTTATCAAAACCAGCAGCAACCCCAACCACGTGAACGCGACTATTTCTACGTGGGCGCTTTCTTTGTATTTTCAATTTGGATTGCAATTGGCATGAACGGATTAATTGAATTGATTAGAGAAAAATTCAACAAGATAAAACCAATAAACCCCGTTATTGCCGGATTTATGGTTGTAGGTTTTATTGTTGTTCCTATTAATATGCTTAATGCAAATTATTTTGAGCATAACAGATCCAGAAACTATGTACCATGGGATTATGCTTACAATCTACTTCAAAGTGTTGCTCCTAATGCAATTTTATTTACTAATGGTGATAATGATACTTTCCCTCTCTGGTATCTTCAGGATGTTGAAGGAGTAAGAAGAGATGTTAGAATTGCTAATCTAAGTCTGCTGAATACCAACTGGTATATTAAGCAATTAAAAAATACTACTCCGCATGGCGCTCCAAAAATTGATATTAGTTTTTCCGACGATGAAATTGATAAGTTAAGTCCCGTGAGATGGGATCCGACTGAATTACAAATTGACGTGCCGCCGGATGTAATAAAAGAATTCGGTGTAACCGATACATCAATAATTAGAACCGGTAAATTGAAGTGGACAATGAAGAATAGCGTAACTTTTGGAAATACCAAGGCAATTAGAACCCAGGATTTAGTCTGTCTCGATATTATTATGCAGAGCAAATGGAAACGCCCGGTTTATTACGCCGTTACTTGTTCCGATGATAGCCGTTTAAGTCTGGATGATTATTTACAAATGGAAGGAATGGCAATGCGGGTTGTTCCGAAGAAAAATCCTCAACCTTCTCTCGAGTATGTAAACGAAGAAATTTTAAGAAAAAATTTATTCAGCGAGAATGTTAACATTAGCAAAACATTTCAATCCGGATTTCTATTTAGGGGGTTAAATGATAAAACCATTTTCTTCGATGAAAACCATGAACGCCTGGTTCAGAATTACAGAAATGCATACATAAGGTTAGCATTGTATTATCTCTATCAGACAAAAGAAAAATCGAAAGTAATTGAAACTCTTGATATGATGGAAAAGATGGTTCCGAGAAGTGTTGTTTCTATGGATTATAGAATTAAGCACGACGTAGCCAAAATATATTACAATGCTGATGCAAAGAAACAATATGAAGAATTGGCTTACGAAGTAATTGAATCGGCAAAAAGATCGCTAGAGAAAAATCCTCGTGATTTCTCAAGCTGGTATAATCCTTACGATATTCTTCTAACACATTACGATTACCTTGGAAAATACAACGAGGCGGTTAGTTTACTGATGGGCTTACAAACATTATTACCTAACGATACTCAAATTCAGGATTTGATAAAGCAGTATAGAAAACAAGCCGGTCAGGATACATCGGAGGTAACCGAAAAAGAAATAAGGATTAAATAACATTCAACGGGGATAAAGTAATTTATCCCCCATTTTAAAACCCAATATGAAAATCCTTGTAATTGCGTTATCGGGCATTGGCGATGCGTTAATGTTTACACCATCGTTAAAAAAATTAAATGAGGATTTTCCTTCTGCAGAAATTCATATTCTTGCAATGTATAGGGGAGTAAAAGAAATTTATGAAAAGCTCCCCGGGGTTACTAAAGTACTCTATCACGACTTTCTAAATTCTCCAAGAATAGATTCACTAACCTTCGTTCTGAAACTCCGCAACAAATATGATATAACAATAAATGTGTATCCATCGAACAGGAAAGAGTACAATATAATAAGCTACATAATTGGAGCAGAGAGAAGAGCCTCGGTTAATTATCTGCGTAAAGGAAAATCAAATCTCTCTTTTTTGAATAATGTGCTAACCATTGAAAATGATAAGTTACATAATGTTGAAGAAAATATTTTGCTGTGTGAGCGATTGAGCGGTATAAAAAGCGATTCAATTTCCCCTCTTCAATTAGTATTATCCGAAGAAGAAATTTCTTTTGCAGAAGAGTTTCTTATTAAAAACAAAATCAACGATGATTTAGTTATTGGATTTCATCCGGGATGTTCGCCTCTAAAAAATCATGAAAAGCGAAGATGGGAGCCGGAAAAATTTGCTTCGCTCGCACAAAAATTAATCGATTCCTATTCGGCAAAAATTTTAGTCTTCGGCGGTCCTGAAGAAGAGCCAATAAAAGAAAATATTGTCCGGCTTACAAGTTCTCAGAATATATTTACCGTTAAGGCAAATTCCATTTTGCAAACTGCAGCCGTTATGAATCGTTGCAACTTATTCATTACGAACGATTCCAGTCTAATGCATATTGCGGCGGCACTAACATTAAATACCGTAGTAATTCTCGGACCAACAAATAAAAATTATATTTATCCGTGGAAGACTGAATTTAAAATTGCATCGTTATATCTGGAATGTTCGCCTTGTTTCTTCTATTCCCCAAAACATTTAAGCTGCAGCCGGAGTGATGTAAAATTCAAATGTATTAAAGAATTGGATGTTAATCTGGTTTATGATAAAGCTGCTGAGTTTCTAAATAATAGTTAGACTAAAGAAGTTATAATATAAGAAGCCAGTTCATCTATATCATCAAAACATTTTATCAGACCGTTTTTTCTTCCCTCTTTTTTAATCTGCAATTCCATTATATCAACAATGTCTTTCCACATTCTACTGTGGCAAGCAAACGGTTTATCGGAAATCATTTTCTTGTTCATATATTCCCACACAAGAGAAAGTTCAACCAGAGTTCCTGTTCCACCTTGAAGAACAACGTAAGCATCGCCTATTTCAAGAAGATTGCCAAGCCGGTCGAAAAGTGTATGACATTTAATTTCGCGTGTAAGAAATTTGCTCGGTGTTACATTATAGATATCTAAAGTTACGCCAATTGCCTCGGCACCATTTTCATTAGCGCCTCTTGAAACGGCGTCCATAATACCCTGAAATCCGCCAGTACAAACATTTAATTTGTTCTCCGCAAATTTTTTGCCGAGCTGATAAGCAACTTCATATTCCTTATCGCCCGGCTTTGGTAAAGAACTTCCAAATACAGTAACGAATTTTTTACTCATACTAATTCAGTACCGGCTTGCCGGCATCAACCCATGCAGAATAAATTAAAGATGCTGTCCGGGTTGCGCCCAGACTTACCCTGTTGAATGTAACATGTTTAGTCTTGAACCAGAATAATCTGTAAAAATTATCATCATAATTTTTCTCAGCTCTTTCATACGATAGCTTGTCGGCAGCAAGAATCATATCATTATAACTATTTGATTCTGTTATGTAATTAAAAATATATGTGGAGAGGTCACTTACATATTGAGGAGGAATAACGTAGTAATTGTTTTCAATTTCGTATTCATATTTCTTGAACATATCGCTTTCATACCTGAAGTGAACTCCCTTCTGATTGGTCATTTCACCGTTATAATTCAATGTTGTATGCTGCGGTTGATGTCCATCTTCTATGTAATGAGAAATATCCGATGCGTATAAAATAATTTTCTGTTTGTCGTTCTGCTTAAAAGCATCTACAAGATTGGAATATGTAGTTATTGTAGCCCATGGTAAAACGCCCATTTCAGTTACTGTATTATCGCTGTAAATCTTTACAAGTTCGTCGTAGGAAGTGATCATTTTACCGTCATTAAATTCCTTATAATAATCAATATCGATAAAATGTTTCGGGTATTCATCTTTAACATCTTTCTTCCTTTTATCGGGATCGGTAGAATGATCTACTATAGCGTTTTTAACTTCATCGGATAAATTCATCTCCACAGGTAATAACTTCATAGCATATTTAGTAATTAATTTATGACCTTTATCCCCCCAACCGAATATTACAACAGGTACTAAAAAAACGACAAGTATTTTTCTGAAAGATTTCATTAATTATTCTCCAATAAATTGAGTAATTATTTTTCTAGTTCTCTGCCGGTTATCGAAATCGATTAGAACTATTTGCTGCCATGTACCAAGAAGCAATTTAGAATCCGTGAATGGAATAGTTAAAGAAGCTCCTTGTAAAGAGGCACGCACATGTGCATATCCGTTTGCATCATGCCAGGTTTCATCGTGATAGTATTTTGAACTGGAAGGGATAATACGCTCGAAGAAATCTGGATAGTCTTTTATCAATCCAGGTTCATATTCAATTGTTGTTATTCCTGCTGTCGATCCGGGTGCAAATACCAGAACATTTCCATTTCTCAATCCGCATTCTATCAATCTGGATTGGACTTCATCTGTAATATCAATTAAATCGGTATTACCTTTTGAGTTGATGTTAAATGAAAGAGTTTTAATTTGCAAATCGACCTCATACTTATTCAATTAAAGTTACCTGTTTAAATTTACCTGTAAACAATCAAAGAACCATATTAAAATCAGTGAAAATTTGTAGTACAAAAATTAAGTGATTGGAAAGGTAAAAGAAACAAAAAATTTACTTGTAGGAATTTAGCCACTGATCAATAGTAAGTTTTAGAAAATGGATATTAATCGGTTTTGCAATATAATCATCCATACCGGCAGCAAGGCATTTCTCTCTGTCTTTCATACTTGAGTGCGCTGTTACAGCTATAACAGGAATCTTACCATTTACACCGGGAAGTTCTCTAATTTTACGTGTAGCAGTTATTCCATCCATGTCGGTCATTTCTACATCCATTAGGACAACATCAAAAATTCCTGATTTTACTGCTTCAATAGCATCGTATCCGTTAGATACCGCATCAACATCGTAGCCGACTTCTCTTAAGATTTTCATTTCGAGATTCTGGCTTATAGGATTATCTTCTACAAGAAGTATTTTCTTCTTCTGACCGTTTTCGAATTTATGTTCCCCGGTCTTCGGTTTTTTATCTTCTTCTTCAAACACTTCCTGAGGAATAGGGGTTTCTATTACAACATTCTCGGGTACGGAATCAATCTGGGTTTTAAGTTTAACCGTAAAAGTAAATTTGCTACCCATACCGACTTTGCTTTCTACTTTAATGTCGCCGCCCATCAACTTAATGAACTCTTTAGATATTACAAGACCAAGACCTGTTCCTTCCTTTTTACCTTTTTTACTTTTTACCTGCACATAAGGCTCAAATAACATTGGAATTTTTTCGCTCGGTATTCCATGACCCGTATCTTCTATAGTAGTTGCAAGTTCTATTGCAGAAGAGGATTTTGATGATACATGAGATATAATACTAATCTTGCCTTCGTCAGTATATTTTACAGCGTTGCTTAAGAGGTTTAATATTATTTGCCTGAATCGTGTAGGGTCTCCAAAGACTGTTTTGGGAACATCGTCCTTAATGCTTTCTTCTATTATAATTCCTTTTTGTTTTGCAGCTTGTGTAATTATTGAAACAGCTTTGTGAATTTCCTCGCGAATTCCGAACTCAATTTCATCAAGGTCCATTTTACCGGCTTCAATTTTAGATATATCGAGGATGTTATTGATTATATCCAGAAGTGTTTGAGCCGCTAAACGTGCATCGCGAGAAAAGTTTTTTAATTCTTCCTTACTCTCAAATAAATCATTTTCAATCAATGTTAAAAATCCCATAACAGAATTCATAGGAGTTCTAACTTCATGACTCATATTAGCAAGGAACTTGGATTTGAAATTACTTTCCTGTTGAGCTTTCTTAGCACTTATATCCGCTTTCATTTTTTCGTCTCTAAGTGCCTCAAGTGCTTTCTGCTTTTCATTTTCTGCTTGAACCTGTTGCGTTATATCCTGAATACTTCCTTCAAAATATGTAGAGCCGTCATCATTCAAATTAACACGAACATTCAGCCGGACAGTTACTTCACCACCATCTTTCTTCTTAAACTGAACTCTGTAATTTTTTACTTTCCCCTGTTTATCTAAAAGTTTATTTAATAATTCCCAGTCGCTCTCACGAATAAAGAAATCTTTTATGAAATTGAGTCGTAAAATTTCTTCATCGGCAGAATATCCCAATAATTTTACAAATGCCGGATTAACAATTATCAGATTACCTTTAGGCATTACCTGAAAAATTCCTTCGGCGGAATTATCAAAAATATTTCTGTACTTTCTTTCTGATAGCGATACTTCGTAACCTTTTGTAAAAGCTTCCAGACGCAACCTTGAATTGATATAACTTGCTATTATTGCCATAATACTTATTATAAGAACAAGTACAACGGATTCGATCATGTTTGGAAGAATATAAATCTCGCGGCTATTCAGGATAATTGATACAGCAAAAACCATGTTGTAATAAATCGCAACAATAATCTGGTTTGTTACTTCCCAGCTTAGAAATAATGCGGCTATAAAAATTATCAAACTTATCAGGTGAGAGTTGAATATCAATGTCTTGGGGATTAAGTATATCATCACTCCAAAGGATACAATAATAGAAAGCAGTAGAATATGAATAAGTAATACAGAGTATTTCTTACCGAATTTTGTATTGGAGATCAACAAAATAAAAAAAGCTATCAAAATTGAAGATAGTCTGGAGGTATAGATTTGTACACTGTGCTGTGCAAAATATTTTACTTCAAGTACAAGGGCAAGAATTCCCGAAGCAGAAGTAAAATAAGCAAGAGATTTTAGAGGGGAAATTAATTGCTTCTTATTCTCTTCTTTAATGTATTCCTGGAGTTTATGCTCGTAGGTCTTTGTTAGAAATTTGCTATTCGGATTATTGTTTATCACGGTATATTTTATTCAATTGTTAGAACTTTTCTCGTTACAAAATTTTGAAATACTCCAATTAGTGACTAATTTAATGGCGTTTCCAATATTATTTTCGAAAATAAACAACTTTTGTTAAACGACAATAGATTAGATACTCATTTTTTGCAAAATAATCAAAGAATTTTCTATGCTTGATGTTCTGTATCAAATAGACCTTTCGATTTTCTACTTTATAAATCATAATCTATCAACCCCTATTCTGGATAAGTTCTTTGTTTTTATCACCGAGGTAAAACACTGGTATATAGCTTATATAATTCTCTTTTTCATAACAATCTTCAAAGGTGGACGCATCGGTAAGATTTCTGCAATTGGAATGATATTGCTTGTTGTGGCATCAGATCAATTAAGCAGTACATTCTTAAAAGATCTCTTTCAGAGGATTAGACCTTGTAATGCATTGCCTGATGTAAATATTCTTGTCGGCTGCACCGGTTCTTTTTCGTTTCCATCATCACATGCAGTAAACAATTTTGCTGCTGCATTTTATTTCGGCAAGATTTTCCCGAAAATTAAGTGGATATTATTTTCAGTTGCTGCTCTTATGGCTCTTTCCAGACCATATGTTGGTGTTCATTACCCTTCAGATATAATTGGCGGCGCAATAATCGGCGCATTATTAGGTTATCTGTTTGCATTAGTTGTGATAAGGATAAATAATTATTTCGATAACCGGAATAAAAAGATTACTGAAAAATTCGAGCGTATTAAGACCATTTAGGAAAAAAATTTATGAAAACAAAACTTCAAATTGCTAAAAACTGGCTGCCGAGATATACAGGAACTAAAATTGATGAGTTCGGCGATTATATGCTTCTTACAAACTTCTATAATTATGTTACAAAGTTTTCTGAAAGGTTTAAGTGCGATATAAAAGGCATCGGTAGACCAATGCAGACTGCAACCAATAGTAAAGGATTGTCTATTATAAATATTGGGATTGGTTCTGCTAATGCGGCGACAATTATGGATCTTCTTGTTGCAAGAGCACCAAAAGGAGTTTTATTCTTAGGTAAATGCGGCGGATTGAAACACTCAACGGAAATTGGTCATTTCATTTTACCGACTGCTGCAATTAGAGGTGATGGTACCAGTAATGATTATTTCCCTCCCGAAGTACCGGCTTTGCCGTCATTCAAACTGCACAAATTTGTTTCGGATAAAATTCTTAAAAGAAAATTAGAATACCGTACAGGTGTAATCTATACAACTAACAGACGCGTGTGGGAATGGGATAATGAATTTAAAAAATATCTAAGAAAACTCGGCGCTATAGGAATTGATATGGAGACAGCTACTTTATTTATTGTTGGTTATGCAAATCAGATTGCACGCGGGGCACTCCTTTTAGTATCCGATTTACCGATGATTCCCGAAGGTGTTAAGACCGAAGAATCCGATCGAATCGTAACACAGAAATTCCTGGATATGCATCTTGAAATTGGTATTGAAGCAATGACCGATGTGGGCAGCAAAGGCGAACAGATAAAACACTTTATCTATTAAAAATCTACACTTGTTAATAAATTAACTTTTCTTTTTTGCCTTAGCTTTATCCAGGTTATACTTTACTCTGAACCTAACAATTTTTTTTATCAGCATTACAGGTATTGCTTTAGCAAGTGGAAATTGAATTGTCCCCTTAGAGGTTTTATACTTTACCAGATCCTTTTTGAATACTTCATTAATTAGAGAACTACCCGGATAAAACCCGATATGATTTTTATATGCAGCAAAGTAAACCAGAATTCCATTGTACCTGTACGCCGGCATGTTATAGCTAATCACTTCTTCTGCTTCAGGAGCGGCTTCTTTTATTGCCTCTCTTAATGTCTGCAATAATTCCTTTATTTCTTCCGGAAAAATTGATAAGTATTCTTCTACATACTTAAATTTTATACTTGGTATCATCATAATTTATATAGTTATTTTCAAACCATTATATCTGGATATTTAATAAATCTATTTTGTATAGTCTTATTTAGATATTTTTTTTATTGAATGGGATGTTCCCTTCTTCACAAGTGCAACTCCAAATAGAATTATTGCCGCTCCAATAAAAATCTCTGTTGTAATTTTTTCGTTAAGAACAAACCATCCAAGGAACAGAGCAATAATAGGATTAACATAAGCATAAGTGGATACCAGCGACACAGGTAAATGTGCTATAGCATAAATGTAAGATGCATAGCCAATAAGAGAGCCGAAAATTATCAGGTAAACGAAGGCGATAAAACTATCATTGGTAAAATGGAATGACGACGCTTCACCAAGAGTTAAACCGAATATTGTTAAAAATATCCCGGCAATTATCATTTGAACCGAAGCTCCCATCAATGGATGAACACTTACTTTTTTATACTTCGAATAAATCGTTCCGGCAGACCATCCAATAACAGCTACCATCAAGCCGATTACTCCGGCTAAAAATTTTGGCTCAAACAAACTTCCCAAATCATGACCGAATATTAGAATTATTCCTACCAGTCCAAGCAACAGCCCGAACATAACCGTAATATTCAGACGAACACCTTTTGGCATAAATGCTTCGATGCCAACAATCCAGAATGGTACGGTTGTAATTAATAGCGATGTTAATCCGCTTGGAACAGATTGCTCTGCAAATACCACAAATCCATTACCAACTCCTAATAACGCTAATCCAACAATTCCCATTGGTATTAGATCTTCTTTTTTAGGGAGCGCCATTCCTCGGGATTTAAGTATCAAAAATAAAATAGGACCTGCAATTAACCATCTGAACCCGGCAAATAAAACCGGTGGAATATCTTCAACTCCAATTCTTATTGCCAGGTAAGTTGTTCCCCAGATTATGCAAATCGAAATCCATGCAAGGTATGCTTTGTAATTTTCATTTCTTGTCATTTATAATTCCATTCTAAAAACGAGGCGAAAAGTAACAATTTTTTTCCATATAACATTATTAGATTATGTTTTAGAACGAATACTTTCATTATCAAAAAAAAATTTTGTTAACTTTGAGCCAAAGGAATTGAGAATTGTAAAAAAATTATGATAGAAAAAATCGAAAACATTTTAAAACAATTCAGCTGGATGGACAATAACATTAAATTTCTGCTTGTTCTTATCCTTGCCCTCGCTTCATATTATGTTTCAAAAAAAATTGTATTAAGCGTTATTAAAAAACTGGTAAAATCTACAAACACAAAAATAGACGATATACTTTTTAGCAACCGTGTATTAAGTCGTGTATCTTATTTCGTTCCTCTTTTTATAATTAATAGTTTTATCTACCTTATACCGGAGTATACAACCGCCATTAAATTAATTATCAGCTCATTAGGTATATTGATTTTTATTTC
This sequence comes from Ignavibacteriales bacterium, assembly GCA_020059785.1. Lineage (GTDB taxonomy): Bacteria > Bacteroidota > Ignavibacteria > Ignavibacteriales > Melioribacteraceae > DSXH01. Next base: position 10,540 of record JAGVBL010000315.1, read on the forward strand.
GGTTGTAACTGCGCTTTTAACATCAATCAGCGATTATTTTGAGACAACGGAAAAATACAAAGAGCGTCCAATCAAAGGATATTTTCAGGTTGTAATTATAATTCTTTACATCTTCGGTTCGATATTAATAATAGGAAATTTAATTGGCGAATCGCCATGGACAATATTAACAGGGTTGGGTGCATTAACCGCAGTTCTATTACTCGTTTTCCGCGATACAATTTTATCTTTCGTTGCAAGTATTCAAATCTCCTCATACGATTTAGTAAAAGTCGGCGATTGGATTGAAGTTCCAAAGTATTCT
>JAGVBL010000338.1 GCA_020059785.1 Ignavibacteriales bacterium
ATGGTTTTCACTATTGATTTTTTCGATAATCCAATTTCTACCACCGTCTGATGTATGTAAATAATTTTCAGTATTTGTTGTTGCCCATCCATTCAGGGTATCTAAAAAGTGTACACTTCCAATGGTTGTTTTTGTTCCGCTGTTCTGAACTTCCCATTTTTGTGCAGTTATCTTCACAAAGGATAACAAGAGCAAGCAAATAAATAATGTTTTTGTTCTCATGGATATATCTTCTAATTTTTTATAACTACAAAAAATATTCTCTTCCAACTTCAACCTGGAAGGTTAACTAATTACTGGTTCTAATGTTTACGGTTCTTTCATCTCTCCCCCTTTTATAGTTATAGAATTATTTTGCGGAGTATTACGGGTATGCCGGTTGTTTGCAGCAAGCGTAGTGGTAAAATGACGAGAAGTAGTTCGGTTATATTTAATTTCCGGAGGTTCGTACAATACTCCGTATAATTTTCAATTCTAAGCTACACAATTTATAATAAAAGTCAATTGAATTCGTAATACCGGAATTTCACTTTCTTTGTATTATCTGTTTACGGCGGGGAAATAGTTTTGGTAATCAACCGTAAGGAAACAAAAAGTCCCGACATTAAGAAAGGACTTCTTTTTTACTTATATGTTGAACATTTTCCCAATATCTCAATTGATAATTAATTTTCGAAGAATACTTTGATTATTCTACTTTTTAAGCAGTTCTACTGATAATTGCTTTGGAGTAGAGATCAATATACTTTTCGGCGGATCGCTTCCAGGAATAATCTTTGCTCATTCCGTTAAGCTGAATTTTCTTCCATACATCTTTGAGATGAAAATCATTTACTGCTCTTTGAACAGAGTGGATCAATGCATTTGCAGTATAATCATTAAACGAGTAACCGGTTCCAATTTCCAAGCCCCGGGCAAGAAACTCATTCCAATCCTGAACCGTATCCGCCAATCCTCCTGTTTTTCTAACAACCGGAACTGTGCCATATTTAAGTGAGTAGATTTGATTTAATCCGCAAGGTTCGTAGTGAGAGGGCATTAAAAAAATATCCACACCGGCTTCTATTAAATGTGCAAGCTCGTTATTAAACCCGAAGTAAACAGAAACTTTACCGGGATAATGATTTTTAGCATGTTGAAACATCTCTTCATATTTATATTCGCCGCTGCCAAGTATAACCCACTGAGCATTAAGCTCCATCAAATGATTAAGCGCATAAGCAATTATATCGAAGCCTTTTTGAGTAACGAGACGGGAAACTATTCCGATTAGCGGAACATTTTCATCAAATGGAAGATGCATGTGATTAAGAAGATATTTTTTATTCTTCACTTTACCGGAAAGATCGCTTGCAGAATATTTATGTGGAATGAACGGATCGGTTTCGGGATTCCATAATTTGTAATCAACTCCATTAAGAATTCCGTAAAAACTATTTTTTCTGTATGTTAAAGAATTCTGCATGCCGTAACCGAATTCGGGCGTTAATAATTCCCTTGCATAAGTTTCGCTTACGGTGTTAATAACATCTGCAGAGTAAATACCGGTCTTAAGAAAATTAACTCCGCCTTCGTATTCGCCAATTCCACCGTGTAAAAAATATTTTTCTTTTATCTCTGCCTTGGCAAAGCTGTTTTTTGCAAACCTTCCCTGGTATGCAACATTATGAATTGTTAAAACCGACGCAGTGCCATCAAACATTCTATCCCAGGAATAGTTATCCTTAACAAGCAGTGGAACTAACGCTGTTTGCCAGTCGTTGCAATGAATTATATCGGGTTTCCATTTCAAATGCTGGATTACTTCGATTACTCCCTTCTGAAAAAGTATAAACCTTTCGTCTTCATCGAAATCGTTTGTGTAAATTCTAAAGCGGTGAAAATAGTGAGGACAATCGATAAAATAGATTTCTACATTTGAATCCGGCAGATTGGATTTATGAACATGAACAGAATGAACCCGTCCATCAACACGGACGGGAATCTCGCCCAAATCCCATTGATAATGCAATCCATATTCTACTTCGCCGAAAATATTATACTTAGGCATGAAAACTTTAACATCATTACCGAGTGCGGCAATTTCTTTTGGAAGCGCACCGGATACATCTGCCAAACCGCCGGTTTTTGCATATGGAAATACTTCGCTTGAAAGAAATGCAATTTTCATATTAGATCAGAATTATTGGTCGTTCAAAAATAAGTAAAAGAAAATTCCGGATACTGATATTTATGCACTTTTAATTCTTACATCCACCACAGAAAAATTGCTGGCGGCTGTTACTATAAGCGGATTCATATCAAACTCTGATATGCTGGTGTTTTCAATCATCATCATTGCACATGCTTTAATAATTTCCTTAAGCTTCTTAATATCTGCCGGTGATTCACCTCTAACACCTCTAAGTATTTTCCCGATCTTTGTTTCATCTATCATCTCTTCAATATCGGAGTTACATAAGTAGCAGGATCTCATCGATGTATCTTCGAACACTTCAACATATTTACCGCCTGAACCGAACATAATAACCGGACCGAACGATGGATCGCGGAAACCGCCGATTAATAATTCGTGCTTAATCGGAATCTGCGGTTGTATCAAAAACTCTTCTACCTGTACTCCGTTCTTAATAAAACTATTTTCTATTTCTTTTGCTTTGAAGAGCAATTCTTCTTTTGAATTAATGTTAAGTTTAACCGCATCAAGTTCGGATTTATGAATTACTTCTTTGCTTATTCCTTTTATAACAAGCGGATAAACTTCCGGTTTGTAAAATTTGAGATCGCCGGGTTTAATAAATTTTTGTTTTACAAGCGGAAGATTATATGCATTACAAAGATTATTTACTTCGTCCGGCGGCAAGAATCCTTTTGAAAGATTTTTTTTATCGATTCCTTTCCGTTGAATCATCTCCAGATAGCCGGTTCGATTAGACCTAAGCTTATTCATCGACTTAGAATAAAAAATCATGTTCGATAGAATTTCCGCCGGGTCTTCGGGATTTTTAAATAACGGAAGTTTTTTCTTTGATTCATGCCGGTACTTGTTCCAGAACTCTGGTAGCGGCATTGCAACCTGAAGAATCGGTTTTTCGCATTCTACAGAATAAACTCCTTCAATAACCTCAAACGGAGAGACCATTACCGGTTCAACAAAAATCGAAATTACAGCATCAACATTTTCATCAGCAGCAACTATTTCATTTGCTTTCTTATAAACCTCTGCATTGCCTCCCGGTAATAAATCAACAGGATTAGAAACGCTTCCTTCTGGATGGACGATCTCCTTCAATTTATTCTTTGTGTGATCAGAAAATTCTGCAAGTTTAAGTCCTTCCTTTTCTATTTTATCAACGCATAGAATGGCAGGACCACCGGCATTTGTAATAACAGCAATTCTATTTCCATTTGGAAGCGGAAAATTTTCGAATCCTTTTGCAGAATTAAAAAGTTCGTTCAGGTTATCAGCTCGTATTATACCAAATTGTTTAAGAAGTGCATCGGTAATTTTATCGTTGCTGCTAAGTGCGCCGGTGTGGGAAGATGCTGCTTTCATTCCGCTTTCAGATCTGCCGGCTTTCAGTACAATAGATGGTTTTATTATTTCCCCATTAATAAAAGGCAGAATAAAATCTTCGCCGCTAACAAAACTTTCCAGGTAACATGTAATTATTTTAATGTTATTATCATTTTGCCAGTAGGGGATAATATCGTTCTCGTTAATATCGGCTTTATTACCAACGCTTATGAAGTGAGCAAATTTGATATCTGTCTCTCGCAATGAATTTAGAACCGCGGCGCCGAGAGCACCGCTTTGAGATAAAAATCCGATTGCACCGCATTCGGGTTTTTCTGCTACAAATGTTGCATTCAGTTTTATTTCTTCAAGCGTGTTTATTACGCCCATGCAGTTAGGACCGACAAGGCGTGCGCCCGCATTTTTAATCTTCTCTAAAATTCTTTTCTCAAGCTCTTCGCCCTCTTTTCCAATCTCTTTGAAACCGGCGGTAATAAGAATAATTGATTTAACATTCTTGTTTAACAAAGAATCGATTGTTTGTTCGGCAAACTGTTTGGGAACAACAACAATGGCAAGATCGATCGGTTCAGCTATCTCTTCGATTGTGTGATAACATTTGTAACCAAGAATATCATCAGCCCTTGGATTAACCGGAAAAACTTTTCCCCTGTAACCGCAAACCTTAATTGTCTTTAGTAACTCGTAACCAATACTTTTTTCTTTTGTAGAAGCGCCGGGAATGCAAACTGTTTTAGGATAGAAAAAGTTAGAGAGAGAATTCATTACTGTTCCTTCATTCGAATTAAATACTAAATGGGCAAAGATGCTTATTAAAAATAACTATTTATAAATTAGCGTAGAAGATTATCTGTGCAGCCAATTTTCAATTATCTTTTGTCCGTATCCGGTCATAATAGATTCCGGGTGAAATTGAACGCCTTTAACATCATATTTAATATGTGAAATTGCCATTATTACATTATCAACAGAGATGGCGGTTACTTTTAATGCCGAAGGAAAATTTTCTGTGGAGACAAACCACGAGTGATATAATCCAACATTTATTTGTAGTGGTACCTGGTTAAAAATAATTTCATTGGCGTCTATTATTTTCACCGGCTTTGAAATACCGTGAACGACATTATTAAAGTTGATTAAACTTGCGCCGTAATACTCGCCTATTGCCTGATGACCAAGACAAACACCAAAAATACTTTTTACTGATTCATACCTTTTAATTATATCGAACATTATTGGAAAATCTTGCGGCAAACCGGGTCCGGGCGTAAATAGTATTTTATCAAAACGATCAACTTCTTCTATACTAATTTTGTCACTTTTCATTACTTCAAAATCATTATGACCGGTTCTTCTAATCAATTCAACCAGATTGAAAGTAAATGAGTCGTAATTATCTACAATTAGCAATTTCATTTGTGCGATTTTCATAAATTAGACACCGACTAATATAATCTTAAGAATGGAAAATAAAAGCAGAGCCATAGAATTAATGAATGAATACGGAAGGGAAAAAATTCCTTTCTTATTTATTATTGATTTTGAAATGGAGAATCCGCATATCATAAAACTCGCCGAAGTCGATGCGAATAAGATTCTTTACAACGTGAATGAAGCGAAGAATTACAATCGGGAGTTAACCACAACCAAAGAATTGTCTTTTAAGAAATTGCCGCCAAGCTATGATGAATACAGTCATGCTTTCAAAATTGTAATGAATCACATCCAAGCGGGGAATACTTATCTATGCAATCTTACATTCCCCACAAGTATAGAAATTAACTTCAGTTTACTTGAACTCTTTTATGCGAGTCGCTCAAAATATAAGCTTTATTTTGATGATCAATTTATAGTTTTTTCTCCCGAATGTTTTGTTAAGATTGAGAATGGAAAGATTTATTCGTTTCCAATGAAGGGAACGATTGATGCATCAATATCCGGAGCAAGAGAAATAATTTTGAATGATGAAAAAGAATTGGCAGAGCATGTAACAATTGTCGATCTTATACGTAACGATTTAAGCATTGTAGCCAAAAACGTTGTGGTAGAAAATTTCAGATATACCGAGGAATTAACAACCAACCAGAAAAACTTACTACAGGTAAGTTCAAAAATTAGCGGAATGCTACCGGGGGATTATCCTGCACAAATCGGTAATATTATTTTCAGTCTCCTTCCGGCCGGTTCAATAAGCGGTGCGCCAAAGAAGAAAACCATCGAAGTAATTAAAGAAGCGGAAACATATCAACGGGGTTTTTACACAGGAGTGTTTGGAATATTCGACGGCTTAGAACTCGACAGTGCAGTTATGATCCGCTTCATTGAAAAAGTCGGAAATCAGTATTACTTTAAGAGCGGCGGTGGAGTAACTTTTCTAAG